>JAGLFI010000040.1 GCA_023144585.1 Desulfobacula sp.
AAACAATGGGCAACTTTTCAGTAAAAGAAAAATATCTTAAATTCATTTTATATATAGTGGTCATAGTCCTTTTAAACATTGTCGGGATTACACTCTTTTTCAGGGCAGACCTGACCCGTGATAAAATCTATTCTTTGTCATTGGCAAGCCAGGACGTTGTGGCCACCCTGTCCGAACCCCTGAGCATAAAAATATTTTTTTCAAAAAATCTTCCAGCACCCCACAATAATACAGAACGATATCTCAGGGATCTTTTGGGAGAATACTCTGCAAGGGGTGGAAGATATTTTAATTATACATTTTATAATGTCACACCGGATGAAGGCACACTGGCCGGGAAGGCCGATGAAAACAGGAATATGGCAAGAGATTACGGTATACAGCCCATCCAGATCAGGATAATGGAAAATGACGAGATTAAATTTAAAAATGCCTATATGGGGTTGGTCATTATCCACGGGGATCTGATCGAAAAAATTCAACCCATTACCTCAACAAATGGTCTTGAATATCAGCTGACAACGGCTATCCAGAAACTGAACAATAAAGTGAGCACTTTGCTGCAACTTGATGAGAAGGTAAAGGTTGACATGTATTTATCCTCTTCCCTCAACGACATCGCTCCCCTGATCGGCCTTGACCAACTGCCATTGCTGGGCAAGGCTGTCGCTGACACTATTAAAAAGCTCAATGACAAAAGCCTTGGCATTCTTGAATTTAGAATAATTGATATTTCAGACAAAAAAAAACTTGATGCCATTGGGGAAAAACATGATTTAATGGCACTGTCCTGGCCTGATTTCCCGGGAAAAAAGATTTTGGCAGGCAGTGGAGCCGCTGGACTTGTCATTGCATTTAAAGGCAAAGCAACAACACTTCCCCTGATCAGTGTTTTGGAACTTCCCATCATCGGTACAACCTATCAAATGGCAGATCCTGCTGCACTGGGGGAGGAGATTAATGCGGTTGTGGAAAAACTGATCGGTATTAACAAGGATATCGGGTTCCTGTCAGATCATGGCACTCACTCCCTTATGCCGGACAGAATGGCCATGATGCAGGGACGGCCTTCTTCCGCCATGCAGGCGTTCAACTCTCTTGTTTCTTCACGGTATTCTATTAAACAGATTGCATTAAAAGACGGGTCCATCCCGGATGGGCTGACCTGTCTGATCATTGCAAGACCTACCCAAAAATTTTCAGATTATGAATTATTCCAGATTGACCAGACCCTGATGAAAGGAACAAACATTGCTTTTATCTCGGATTCTTTCAATGAAATCATGCCCCAACAGGGTGGTATGGGCATGCCGCCAAGATATGAACCCATTGATACCGGCCTTGAAAAACTTTTGGCCCATTATGGTGTCAATATAAAGGAGGCCTATGTTTTAGACAAACAATCCTATAAGCATCAGGCACCGAAAAATATGGGCGGTGAAGAGCAGAATATTTATTTTGCTCCCATGTTAAAAGAGGAAACCATAAATAATACCCCTCAATTTATGGATAATATCAAAGGGCTTATTGCCATGCAGATCTCTCCTCTTGAGCTTGTGAACGATAATATTGATAAAGACAAAATTGTGGTAACAAAACTTTTGTCTTCTTCTGACGAATCATGGCTCATGGAAGGAAATATCAATTTAAACCCCATGTTCATCACCCCGCCGGAATCAAAAGATGAAATGAAATCCTATGATCTTGCCTATCTCCTTGAAGGGAGTTTCACAAGTTTTTTCAAAGGCAAAGCCATTCCTGAAAAAGAGTTGGGAGAAAAAAATATTAAAGAAGAAAGGCAAGGAAAAGGGGGAAAGAACCCGGAAGAGAAAAACAAACTTGAGGGTCTTGCGGCCAAACATACATTTATAGAAACTTCCAAACCTGCCAAGCTGTTTATACTCCCATGTTCTCAGATGCTTCAGGACAATATGCTGGATCCCCAGGGCCGAACAACCAATTCTACATTTATTTTAAATATAATTGATCATCTTAATAATGAAGACAAGATCGCTCAGTTAAGAAGCAAACAGCAGACATTAAATCCGATTGCCGATACCACGCCGTTTGACCGACGGCTTATCAAGGCGTTTAATATTATCGTTCTGCCTATCCTGGTCATACTGTTCGGCCTTTTAGTCCTTGCCGGAAGAACATCCAGAAAAAAGAAAATCGCCAGACGTTTTAACACTTAAGAGGAATGAACTCATGAAAAAAGAATACCTGATACTGATCGCACTCATCCTTTCATTAAGTGCATATCTTTTGTTTCATAAAGAGAGCAAGGATAATTACACACTGCCTGCAATTGTAAAAATTGATGTTTCCAAAATCACGGGACTCGTTATAGACAGAAAAGAAGGGGCTATAGAATTTATTAAAAAAGAAAAAAAATGGCTGCTGACTGATAAAGAATATCCTGCGGATTCATCATCTGTAGAAAACATGCTGGATACTTTGAAAACATTAAAACTATCGGCATTGGTGTCCCAAAAAGGTGACCTGAAAAGATATGAACTTGATGATGAAAAGTATATCCGGGTTAAAGTAATGGAAGGCGCAAAGAGTATTTTTGAATTTACCATGGGCAAAGCAGCACCCACCTTTAACCATACCTTTGTTATGCTGAAAAATGATAACAACATTTATCTTTCCAACGGTAGTTTTAAGTCCTATTTTGACAAGACCCAGGATGATTTCAGGGATAAAAAAGTATTGAAGTTCAAAGAAGAGTCCATCAAACGCTTTACTATTGAAAAAGATGGATTATCCAAAACACTGATTTCAAAAGAGGGTAAAAAGGAGGAACAAGAGACTTCCATTATCTGGAGTTCTGAGGATGGAACATCTGTTGACAAGGAGATGATCTTAAACCTGCTGTCCTCTATTTCGTTTCTGGAGTGTGAAAAATATTTGAACTCCCCCTTTAAAAATGACCTGAAAAATGAAAAACCCTTGTGCAAAATACGTCTTGAGAATGGAAGCAACATAGAGTTAACGCTTTTTAAAACCGACAAGGAAGACATTTTTAAGGGAATCTCTTCCTTGAATAAGAATGCTTTTTTGTTAAGCCAGTTCAATGGCAAAGAGATTGTGTCTACTATTGAAAAACTTTTAGGGATAACTAAGGAAGACGAAAACAAAGATTAAAACATCCTATATTTTTTTGTATTCATCTGTCCCCCTCCACTTTGTCGTCACCTTCTTTTCTTATTCATCCACACTTGATGGATAAGCCTTGATAACAGATTGATTCCACACCTGTTTTTATCTATCTATTGACTCCAAGCAATACCTTATTGATAAATCACTCCACTTCACTCCATTTTAAAATTATAGTTAAGATTTACCTAATTTAAAGGCAAAATAAAAAATATATTATTTTTTCCTTGACTTCGTTATCATTTTTCGTAAAAGTGTGGGCTAAGGTGGTGGAAAGTGGATAAGTTAATGAATTTTAACTAAGGCTTAAATAAGTGTTTCGATCAAGCTCCTTTCATACAATTGATGCCAAAGGCAGGGTAATTATCCCTTCAAGGTTCAGGAATATCTTGAAGGCGGATAAAATATACGGCGTCATGGTCTCAAACAAGGATGATTGTTTATACGCTTATACTTTTAATGAATGGGCAAAAGTTGAAACCATGATTTTGTCAGCAAAAAGTCGGGCTATGGGAGATTTTAGAAGATTTTTCCTCGGCAATTCCTGTGACTGCATGTGTGATAAGCAGGATCGTATCCTGCTCCCTAAGAGTCTAAGAGAATATGCAAATCTTAAAAAAGAAATTGTTCTTGTGGGCAACCTGGATCGTTTCGAGATCTGGGCACGCGATCGATGGGACAAGGTCAACAAAAGAATGGAGCAGGAACTCAAAAAAGAGGAAGTAAGGGAGGAAATCGCTTCTCTATGGTTGTAAACAATGGGATTTGAGCATACGTCTGTAATGCCTCAAGAGGTACATGAGCATCAAAACCTTAAACCCGGAAACATTAGTGTGGATTGTACTCTGGGCGGGGCAGGTCACGCGCTTGCAACAATCAAAGCAATACTCCCTGGAGGGACATTGATCGGCATTGATCAGGATTTGAATGCCATTCATCATGCTAAAAAAATTTTACACCCGTTTAAAGAGAATACGCTATTGTTCCACAGCAATTTTTCTGATCTTCCAACAATTTTGAACTCTAACGGGATAAAGGGTGTAAATTCAATACTCCTTGACTTAGGCTTTTCACTAAACCAGCTAAAAAACGGCAACCGCGGATTTAGTTTTAACAAGAATGAACCATTGGATATGCGAATGGATATTCGAAACGATCTGACAGCCTTTGAGATTGTCAACTCATTCCCGGAGAGTGAGCTGACAAGTATTTTCTTTAAATTTGGTGAAGAAAAATTTTCAAGACGGATTGCAAAAAAAATTGTGGAAATAAGAAAAAATACACCCATTCATACCAGTTCAGAACTTGCACAAATTATTATAGACATCATCCCTGCAAAGTACAAATTTAAGCAGCGCATTCATCCTGCTACTAGAGTCTTCCAAGCGATAAGAATTGCTGTCAACAGAGAATTGGAGCAGCTTGAAAAATTCATGCAAACCGTACCCTCCCTTCTTTTAAAGGGAGGACGACTTTGTATTATTTCTTTCCATTCCCTTGAAGATCGCATTGTAAAGCATGCATTACGCAAATTTGAAAACAACTGTACATGCCCAAAAGATCTCCCCATCTGTTTATGCGGATTTATCCCACAGATGAAATCGGTTTTCAGGAAACCTTTGGTGGCTACAAAAGAAGAAATAAAATTCAACCCCATGGCAAGAAGTGCAAAATTAAGGGTGGCTCAAAAAATTTAATATATGACGATCAAAAATAACATACCCCCAAAAAATATCCAGGCAAAGAAGCCAGGCTTTTGCTGGTTTGTTATTATTTCTCTCATATTTTGTGAACTTTTGGTTTATACCTGGGTCAGGACAGAATCCATCCAGACCATATTGCGGGTATCCAGAGAACAAGAAGTGTCTGCAAAAAAAACGTCTTACCGCAAAGCCTTATCAGTTGAAAGAGATCGGCTGAAATCAGATGACCGCATCACCCGGATCGCTAGAACCCGGTTAAACCTTTTTACGGATACGGTAAATCAAACCATTTATCTATCTGATCCTCTGGCAGATCCTCTGGTAAATTATCCAATAAATTCTCTGACAAATGCTTTGGCAGGGAGAAAAAAATAATGTCAAAGGATTTTAACAAAGGGATGCAACAAAGAATTAGTTTTATTCAGGTTCTGATTGTTATCTCGATTTTTATTATGGGGGCCA
The DNA here is from genome assembly GCA_023144585.1 of Desulfobacula sp. Taxonomy (GTDB): domain Bacteria; phylum Desulfobacterota; class Desulfobacteria; order Desulfobacterales; family Desulfobacteraceae; genus Desulfobacula. The sequence continues at coordinate 5,328 of JAGLFI010000040.1, forward strand.
AATCCTTTGACATCCAAATTTTCAAAGCCCGGGAACTGACACAAAAAGCTGAAAACGATTATTCCCGACGCATCACTATCAAAGGGGAAAGAGGCCAGATCCTGGACAGAAACATGAACAAGCTTGCAACCAGCATTGATGCCATATCCATCACTGCCTGTCCTTCAAAAATAAAAGACCCGGTCACTACTGCTAAGAAACTTTCCAAAATATTAAATATTAATCGGAAAAAACTCCAAGACACTCTTTCATCCAAACGCATGTTCGCCTGGATCGCCAGAAGAGTCTCTCCGAATCAATCCAATCAAATTCGGCAATTGAATCTAAATGGAATCTATTTTGAAAATGATTCTAAAAGATTCTATCCCAACAGGAACCTTGCAGCACAAGTTATTGGATTTACAGGATCTGAAGAGTCCGGGCTTGAAGGTCTTGAGTATAAATATAATTCCATCCTGGAAGGCAGCTTCCTTACAATAAAGGTCAAGCGGGACGGAAACGGCAGGTTTTTTGATCTTGATAAAAAAAGAAGATCTCGGCTGAAAGGCAAGTCCATCGTCCTGACCATAGATAAGAAAATCCAATTTTTAAGTGAGCAAACCCTTGAAAGAACCGTAAAAGTTCATCGGGCAAAATCAGGGATAGCCCTTGTTATGAGGCCTCTAACCGGAGAACTTCTGGCCATTGCGCATTTCCCACAATTCAATCCAAACAATTTTAAAAACTATAATAAAGCAATCTATAGGAACCGTGCCGTTACAGATGCATTTGAGCCGGGATCGGCCATGAAGGTTTTTACAGCAGCCGCTGCACTTGAAAAGGGATTTTCTCCTAAATCCATCTTTTTTTGTGAAAACGGCACTTATAAAATTGGGGCATTTACCATTCATGACACCCATCCTTATGACTGGCTTTCCATTAACCAGATCATCAAATTTTCAAGCAATATAGGCACTTCAAAAATTGCTGAGACACTTGGGGATAAAGCATTATACAATTATTTTACCGCTTTTGGATTTGGATATAAAACCCGGGTTGGATCTCCTGCAGAGACATCCGGTAATCTGATCCCCTATCAAAAATGGTCTAGAATTGATGCCGGTACCATTTCCTTTGGCCAGGGTATTTCTGTTTCTGCCATACAGCTTATCAGTGGCATCAGTACAATTGCCAATAATGGTAATCTTATGAAACCCATGCTGATAAAAAAAATTATATCCAATAATGAGGAAGCCTTAAAAGTATATCACCCTGAAATAATCCGGAGAGTCATTTCGTCAAAAACGGCCCGACAGGTTACAAACATGATGAGTCTCGTCGTAAAAAAGGAAGGGACTGGTGCAAAAGCAGCCATGGACGGATATACGGTCTGCGGGAAAACCGGAACCGCTCAAAAAGCCTTAAAAAACAAAAAGGGATATTCAAAAAATAATTACATCTCGGTTTTTGTCGGATTTGCACCAAAAGAGAATCCGGAACTTGCAATTCTTGTGGTAATTGATGAGCCAAGGAAACAATATTATGGTGGAGATGTGGCAGCTCCCGCCTTTAAAACTATTATGGCCGAATCCTTTAATTATTTAAATATAGCCCCTGAAAAGAATAAAACAATGGTTGCCTTATTATCAACCGGAGGAAAAAATTGAAGTTGTCTGATCTGATAAAAGGCTGTCCGATCAAAGATTGCTCATTAGCAGGGCTAACCCCTGATCCGGTGATTTCCTCTATTGCTTCAAACTCCGGGAATGTCAGGCCGGGGGGACTGTTTATAGCGGTTAAAGGATTTGCAGCTGACGGGCACGATTATATTGACCAGGCCTTTAAAAATGGTGCCTCAGCAGTGATTGCCCAAAACAATCCAAAAGACTTTGACAAGATCATTCTTGTCGAGAACTCACGGCTTTCCATGGCCTCCATTGCCGCCAATTTTTATGGCAACCCGTCAAAGGAACTGATCCTTGTCGGTATCACGGGGACCAATGGTAAAACCACAACCTCATGGCTGCTTGAGAGTATATTCAAAGCCTGCGGATTTTCAACCGGAGTCATTGGAACCGTCAATATCCGGTATAAGGATAAAATTTTTGATAATCCCATAACCACGCCGGATTCCATTGATCTTCAAAAAACCCTTTCTGGAATGAAAAAAGCAGGCGTCACATATGTTATCATGGAAGTCTCTTCCCATGGGCTTGATTTGAACAGAGTGGATTTTTGCAGGTTTGATGCGGGCGTCTTTACCAACCTGACCCAGGATCATCTCGATTATCACAAAAACATGGATGAATATTTTGATTGTAAAAAAAGATTTTTCACCCAGTTTCTTGGATCAAAAGGAAAAAATAGTGCCCCTGCTGTTTTAAATATTGATGACCCGAAAGGGGCAAGTCTTTTAAAAACTCTTGAGTATAAAACAATTGCAGTCAGCACAAAAAAAAAAACCGACGCTATCGCTGCTATCACCGCGATTGCTGCTGCCGATATTTTTGCAAAAGCTATTACAGATGATATCCACGGATTATCGGGAACCATCTGTCTGCCCAATGGCTCATTCAATCTCACATCACAATTGACCGGCAAGTTTAATTTAGAAAATATTTTATGTGCTGCAGGAGCTGCCCATGCCTTGAATATCGGACAAAAACAAATTGAAAAAGGAATTGAAAACTGCCGCACAATTTCGGGCCGCCTTGAAAAGATCGATACCCCCATTGACAGATTTTTGTTTGTCGACTATGCCCATACGCCGGATGCCCTCGAAACTATTTTGATCACTTTAAAACTAAGAGCCCCTAAAAGAATTATTACCGTCTTTGGATGCGGCGGAGACAGGGATCGCTCCAAACGACCTTTAATGGGTCAAATTGCCTGCAAACACAGCGACATTGCCATTGTAACCTCTGATAACCCGAGAACCGAACATTCGGATTCCATCATAGATGATATCCTTGAAGGGATAAACGATTTTAATAAACTTTCTGCCAAAGATCTTAAATCAACTCCGTTTAAAAAGGGGTACCTGGTTGAGGTTGACCGGAAAAAAGCCCTTAAAAAAGCTATTTTCATTTCAAAACCAGGTGATATTATTATTGCTGCCGGAAAGGGACA
>JAGLFI010000041.1 GCA_023144585.1 Desulfobacula sp.
TTGATCTTTCCACATAGAAGATGCTGAATTTTTTAAGTTCCAGAATATAATTTACTCAGCTGTCAACAGCGTGAAAAATAACAGAAAGCATCCAGCTGTCTGAAAAATTTTTTGATTTCTTTTTGTGAATCTCCAGGGTGGAAAAAAAGGCTATGCTGAATCCTGCACATACATAAAAAAGTTCATAGTTTCTGCAAGAGGCTCAAATTTTATGGAATTTATTAAAAAATGCTGCCCAAGCCATAAAAGGTCACGGAGAAATTAAAATTCAACTTAAATCATCAAGAAACAACCGTGTTTATCTAACTGTTGAAGACACCGGTATGGGAATTAGTCAGGAAGATTCCAGTCATATTTTTGATCCCTTTTATACAACCAAACCAGAAGGGACCGGTCTTGGTCTCTCTATTATTCATCGATTGATTGATAGCTATAACGGTATGATTGATTTTGAATCCACCCCTGGAAAAGGGTCTGTTTTTAAAGTTCTTTTAAATACCACCCCATCAAAAAGCAAATAACAAAATCTTGACATTTTCATGTTAACTAGGCTATTTATTCATGTTTTATCAAAACAAAAATAAAGCAACCTGCAAGATGCAGTAAAAATATGAAGGTAAATATTTATGGACAAAGAAAGTAAGCTGATACAATTTAGAAAAGAAAAAATAAATGGATTAAAAGATAAGGGGGTAAACCTCTATCCAAACGACTTCAAACCATCGTGTTCTATAAAAGAACTTAAAAAAATTATTGAAAAGAAACCTGATTCCTTAGGGGAAAAAGGCGATGAGTTCTATATGGCAGGAAGAATGATGGCCATCAATAAAATGGGAAAATCATCTTTTATCCGTTTTGAAGAAGGGTCTGATCAATTTCAAGTATATTTACAAAAAGATAGAGTAGGCGATGAAACTTATTTTCTGTTTAAAAAGCTTGATATTGGAGATTTTATTGGTGTCAAAGGCCCAATGTTTCAAACAAGAACTGGAGAGTGGACACTTTTAGCTAAAGAATTCAGACTATTATCAAAGGCAATAAGGCCACTTCCTGAAAAATTCCACGGGATAAAAGATCCTGAAAAACGATATCGCCAGCGGTATCTTGATCTTATAATGAATGATGATACAAGACAAATTTTTATCAAAAGAAGTAAGATAGTCGCCGCCATGAGACGTTTTTTTGAAGAAAATGGCTTCATGGAAGTTGAAACACCCATGATGCAGCCTCTGGCAGGAGGCGCTGAAGCTACCCCTTTTAAAACCTGGCACAATGCCCTTGGAATGGAGCTGTTTTTAAGAATAGCACCGGAATTATACCTGAAAAGACTGGTTGTGGGTGGGTTTGAAAAAGTATTTGAAATTAATCGAAATTTTAGAAACGAGGGGGTTTCAACTCGACACAATCCTGAATTTACAATGGTTGAATTTTATCAGGCTTATGCTGACTATGAAGATCTTATGGATTTAACCGAAGAGATGTTTGAATCTATTACAAAAGAAATTTTGGGATCAACAATACTCCAGTACCAGGGCCAGAAAATTGATTTGAAAAAAGGGTGGCTGCGTATTCCCATGATAGAATCTCTTACATCAATCGGTGGAATCGATCCTGAAATTCTAAATGATACTGAATTTTTGCTCAAGTTTGCAGAGGAAAATACTATACAGATTACTAAAAAAGACCGCCACGGCAAAATATTAACCAAGCTTTTCGATATTTTGGTTGAACCCAAATTAATTCAACCCACATTTATTACCGGCTATCCTGTGGAAGTATCTCCTTTATCCAGAAAAAATGATGACAATCCGGAATTGACGGACCGGTTTGAATTGTTTATTGCCGGCAGAGAAATTGCCAACGGATTTTCTGAAATCAATGACCCTGAAGACCAGCATAGCAGATTTTTAATGCAGTCCAGACAAAGAAATGAAGGAAATTCAGAAGCCCACATCATGGATTCCGAATATGTGAAGGCACTTGAATACGGAATGCCGCCAACAGCAGGAGAAGGCATTGGAATCGACCGGTTTGTCATGCTTCTAACTGATTCTTCATCCATTCGGGAGGTTATTCTTTTCCCCCATATGAAAAAGAATGTCTGATTAGATGGCCCTTGAATTATTCATAGCCGGTAAATACCTTAAGGCAAAGAGGAAAGAAGGGTTTATCTCATTGATCAGCTTTCTCTCCGTGGCAGGTGTTACCGTCGGGGTTATGGCCCTTGTGGTGGTAATTGCGGTCATGACCGGTGCTGAAACAGATTTTCGCAAAAGAATCCTGGGGCTTGAACCTCATATACTGGTGATGAATTACTCAGGAAAATTTGATAACTATTCTCACATCTTATCTGATCTTGATAAAAGAGAACAAATTATAGGCATCTCACCGATTTTATTTGCACAGGCTATGATTCGGTCACAACAGTCTTTTTCCGGTGTTATGGTTCGGGGTATTGATCCTGAAAAAGGATTCAGCCTTGTTAAAGGATTCACTGCAGAACAATTAAAAAAAGTGCTTTGTAAAGGAACGAAAAATGGGGTACTTCCCGGAATTGTTTTAGGCCAGGGACTTGCAAATTCTGTTGGAGCGATAAAAGGAGACAAGATCATCCTCATGTCACCCAATGGATTTATTGCTCCCATGGATCATATTCCTTCAATGAAGCGGTTTGTTGTAACGGATACATTTGATTCAGGCATGTACGAATATGACAGTGCACTAGCCTATGTCCATTTGAAGGAAGCCCAACGACTTACCAATGTTAAAAATAAAATTTCCGCCATTGGGATCTGGATTGATGATGTGTTTAATGTTAAATCGGTTAAAGATAATCTTTCGGACATATTAAGTTATCCATTTTATTTGCGTGACTGGATGGACATCAATAAAAGCCTTTTTTCTGCATTAAAACTTGAAAAAACGGCCATGTTTATCATTTTGACTCTGATCATACTTGTTGCGGCGTTTAATATTGCCAGCGCATTGATTATGATGGTGATGGAAAAAACCAAGGATATTGCAGTATTAAAAGCCATGGGAGCTACAAACAAGACGATTAGAAGAATATTTATTCTTAAAGGTATGATTATTGGCCTTTTGGGTACATTTATAGGTACAATCTCAGGTATTGTTATTTGTTTTATTCTAAAAAGATATGATTTTATCCAATTACCGGATGCATATCCCTTTTCGACACTTCCTGTGCAACTTGAATATTTTGATGTTTTGGCCATAGCTGTCAGTGCGATTATCATTTGTTTTTTTTCAACTTTGTATCCTTCATATAAGGCGTCTAAAATGGATCCTGTCGAGGCATTAAGATATGGATAATTCACTAATGCCTTTGATGTCGCTTCAGGCCGTTTCAAGATGTTTTCATCTAAAAACATCAAAAATTGAAATTTTGAACAATACCTCCTTTAATATTTATAAAGGTGAAACCATCGCTGTTGTGGGATCATCCAGCATTGGCAAATCAACATTATTACATATTATCGGCACACTTGATAAGCCTGATTCAGGGAAAATTTTTTTCCAAAAAGATGATTTATCCTTGTATAACGATGAAAAACTCGCCCGTTTTAGAAATTCAAAGATTGGTTTTGTGTTTCAATTTCATTATTTACTTCAAGGATTTTCAGCATTAGAAAATGTGATGATGCCGGGTTTAATTGCTCAAAAAAATAAAAAAAGTGTTGAAAAAAGTGCTTTAAATATGCTTGAAAGAGTAGGGCTTTCGTTAAGAGTTTCTCATCGGGTTGAAGATCTTTCAGGAGGGGAACAACAACGGGTGGCACTGGCAAGAGCTTTGGTCATGAAACCTGATATACTTCTGGCAGATGAGCCAACAGGAAATCTTGATCAAAAAAATAGTAAAAGTGTGCATGCATTAATTGATGAATTAAACAAAGAGCTCGGCATGACTGTTATTGTGGTTACCCATAATACTGAATTTGCCCGGATGATGGAAAGAAACGTTACAATATTGGATGGAGAGATTATTCCTGTTTAACTTTGCTCCGAGATTTCTATGGATAAACATATGAACAGACCTGTTTTAAAAAATATTTTCATTTTTACAATCTTAATTTGTTCTTTTTTAGTTAAAGACTTATTTGCAGACTCAAATATTAATATTGCTATTTTCCCTTTTTCTATTTATGCAAGTCAACCCCATGACCGGATTCATGATCAGATAAAAAATAAAATCCCTTTAATGATATTAGAAAAGTTAGACCATGAAGGTGCAAAGATAATTTTTGCAGATGAAGTGCTTGATAAAAAATTATTGGATTATTCCGATTTTCGAGAACAAGGGATAAAACTGGGAGTTGATTATCTAATAATCGGATCGATCTTTATTGAAGGTCAGAGTATCAGTATAGATACCAAGATGATAAATATCTATGAGAAAGATACCTTTACCACGTTTTATTCTGAAACAGATAACTTAGAAAATTTCTATTCACCCATTTCTCAGCTTAGCAAGGAAATAATCAGTGAACTCTTTCATAAAAAAATAATAATCGATATTGCCATTATCGGAAATAAAAGAATTGAAACCGATGTGATTATGAGGACTCTCGACACTCAGGTCGGTGATATTATCAGGGTTGGCAATATTTCTGAAGATCTTAGAAAAATATATGCTATGGGTTACTTTGATAATATAATTGTTCAAAAAGAATCCCTTGATAATGGCGTTAAGCTAATTTTTGAACTTACTGAAAAATCGACTGTCCGGAAACTTAAATTTAAGGACAACACGGTTTTTGAAACTGATAAGCTTGCAGATATTGTTGATACAAGAACCGGTGCAATTCTAAATATTCACAAACTCAACTCAGATGTGAATCGAATGCGGTTAATGTATACTGAAAAGAATTATCACAATTGTTCTGTAACATATGAAATAATCCCCCTTGAACACTCCCAGGCAGATATTATTTTTAAATTTGAAGAAGGAGATAAAATCAGGGTTGAGAAAATCACTTTTGAAGGTAATAAGTACTTTCCTGATAAAGAAATCAAAGGTGTCATCGAAATCGAAGAAAAAGGGTTTTTCTCTATAATAACCTCTTCGGGGGATCTCAAAGAGACTGAGGTAAAAAATGATGCCATAAGAATTGAATCTTTATATAAAAACAATGGATTCATTGATGCAAAAGTATCAGACCCAATTATTGATATTGGTAAAAAATCAATTTCAATTCATTTTAAAATCGACGAAGGCGCTCAATATAAAATTAAAAAAATTGATGTTACCGGTGATCTGATTCTACCAAAAATAACTATTTTAGGCCTGGTTCATGCCAAAGAGGGAGAATTTTACAATAGAGAATCCATCAGAAATGATATTTTGTCTATTTCAGATGCCTATTCAAACCAAGGCTTTGCTAATGTGAATATCAGGCCAATAGTCAATAAAGATGATAAAAAACATATGATGACTATCTCCTATTCCATTGATAAAGGAGAGGCTGTATATTTTAACAGAATCAATATCAGCGGCAATTCAAAAACCCGCGATAAAGTCATTAGAAGAGAAATGAGAATAATTGAACAGGATCTTTACAGCAAAGTAAATATTCAGAGAAGTTATAAAAATTTAAACCGGTTGAATTATTTTGACGGAATTGATATCCAGCCAAGTAAAACTTCAGATGAAAACAAAATGGACCTGAATGTGAAGGTGCTTGAAAAACAAACAGGGAACCTTGCATTTGGCGGTGGATTCAGCAGTGATGATGGTGTTTTTGTAACTGCTTCTGTTGAAGAAAGGAATCTTTTTGGCAGGGGACAAAACTTAAAAGTATCTGCTAGAGTAGGTAAACGCGATGCACTCTATTTTATAAGTTTTTTTGAGCCCTATATTTTTGATACCCGTGTTTCCGGAGGCATTGATATCTATAAAGATGATTACGCGTATGATTATTATGATAAAGAATCAGTTGGAATACGATTGAAACTCGGTTACAGACTTTTCGATTATAATAGAGTTGGCGTCCACTACAATTTAGAAGATTTTGATATATCAAACGCACAAACCGACTACACTTACATGACACCCGGCTCTTTTTTGACCAGCAGCATAAAGCCTTTTATAAACTATGATTCCAGGGATGACTTTTTCTTACCAACTGAAGGGTCCAAGCATAGATTCTCCATTGAATATGCTGGAGAATTTTTAGGTGGTGAAATTGATTATACAAAATACCTTATCGAAACAGGGGTATTTTTCCCTCTTTTCTGGAAATTTACAGGGGCATTGCACGCAGAAGCAGGGTATCTGGATGATCGAACCGGCAATACCTTTGATATTGATTACGTAAAATTTTATTTGGGTGGTATGAACTCAATTCGAGGATTTGACAAGTGGGATATTAACGCCAGTCAGCCTGGAGAAACAAGACTCAGGGGCGGTGAAAAGTATGTTCAATTCAACGCGGAAATAACTTTTCCGTTTGCAGAAAAATATAAAGTAGCCGGTGTATTTTTTTATGATCGCGGTGATGTATATGCAACCAGTCAAAATATTGATTTGAGTGATCAATATTCAAGTTTTGGTACCGGTGTAAGATGGAACTCTCCCATGGGTCCGATAAGGCTTGAATATGCATGGGTTATTGACGGTAAACACGTGAAAGAAAGAGGCCATGGACAATTTGAATTTGCTATTGGTGCTTTTTTTTAAAATGAAAAATTTTTGGAGGTTTAAATGAAAAAATTAATTTTAATTTTATCCGTATTTATTTTTTTTGGAATAATTCCCCAGGGCTTTTGCGCAGATGTTGCAAAAATTGGAGTGATTGATTTTCAAAAAATTTTGCAAGAATCAAGTGCCGGAAAGATGACACAGAAACTGATGAGTGAAAAAGGCAGTGATTTTCAAAAAAAATTAACGACTGAGAAAGCTCAATTAGATGAAATGAAAAAATCATTTGAAAGGGAATCTCTCGTCCTGAGTCCTGAAAAACAGCAGGAAAACCAGCGAGAATTCAAGATCCGGGTGAATGATTTTAAAAAAATGCAGGAAATTTTTTCCAAAGAATTTAAACAATTAGAAGTTAAGCATTTAAATCAAATACAAAAAGCTGTTTTTGAAATTGCAAATGAAATTGGAAAAGAGGAAGGATATTTGCTGATACTTGAGAAAAAAACTGCTGGAATAATTTATCATCCAACTCAAATTGATATGACAGATAAAATTATTAAAAAATACAATTTAAAAGTTTCTAAAATCAAGTAGTTTTTTATGAAACTGTTTATAAATGAGATTGCAAAGATTATCCGGGCTGAAATCATTGGTGATCCATTGTTTGTGATTAATGGTGTTTGTTCTTTTGAGGATTCAGCTTCCCATGATATTACGTTTGCATCTGATGCCAAATATTTAGCTGATCTTTGCCAAACAAAGGCCGGTGCGATTATTATTCCCGACATCTTTATTCCTGATGATGATCACTGCAGCGATATCATTCTATTAAAAACCAATAACCCTAAACTATCTTTTTTTGAATTAGTATCAATATTTCATCCAGCGAAAAAAACAAAGCCCGGTATCCACTCTAGTGCAAATATTGGATCTCATGTTATTTTTGGAAAAGATCCCATTATCAGGTCAAATGTATTTATGGGTGATTCTGTCCAAATCGGAGACAATGTCCATCTTATGCCAGGCGTTTATATTGGGGATGATGTCTCCATAGGCGACAATACTATAATTAAACCCAATGTCACTATAATGGGAAAGACCCGGATCGGTAAAAATGTCATTATCCATTCCGGAACTATTATTGGCTCAGATGGGTTTGGCTTTGCTCAGAATTTTGATAAGCATGAAAAGATTATACACATCGGATATGTTGACATAGGGGATCATGCTGAAATCGGTGCGTGCAATACCATTGATAGGGGAACATTTGGTATGACAGTTATCGGAAACGGTGTCAAAACTGATAACCTTGTTCATATTGCACACAATGTGAAGGTTGGGGATAATACTTTGATTGTTGCTCAGGTCGGGATTGCTGGAAGTGCTAAAGTTGGAAAAAATGTTATTATAGCCGGTAAGGCGGGTATAACAGGACATATAAAAATTGGTGATGGTTCTATTGTTGGCCCCTATGCAGGAGTTCACAGTAATGTCTCTGAAAATGAAATTGTATCGGGTATACCGCATATGCCGCATGGTCGTTGGCGTAAGGTAGTCAGCATCATGTCCCGGTTACCGGAAATGAGAAAAAAACTTTTTTCTTTTGAAAAAAGATTAAAAAATCTAGAAAATAAATAAATTGGAGTAAAAATGATTCAGATACATCCCACGGCAATTATCGATTCTTTAGCTGAAATAGATACCAATGTTACAATAGGTCCCTATGCCATTGTTA
>JAGLFI010000042.1 GCA_023144585.1 Desulfobacula sp.
CATTTATATTTAAGTTTATCATGGTTCTATTGTAAGTCACTATGTTGGTCATGTCAATGACTTATATCAACATGCTCTTATCACGCCGACCCGGCATATGAAATCAATTTTTCTTGCATCTTCATATATCAAACGATATGAGTTATATTATTTTTTTCACTTTAAACGGATATTTACCATGTTAGAAACGACACGCATAAAAAAGATAAAAATTCTCGTCCTCAACTCAGGCAGTTCCTCCTTAAAATTTCAACTTTTTGATATAAAAAACTTTCACCTCCTGGCCTCGGGACTGGTGGAACAGATCGGTGAGAAACACAGCTTTGCCCATATGAAATATGCAACCGGTATTCATCAAAAAGAAAACATCCGCCAGCCTGCCTGCCAGGACTATTCTGTTGCAGATCATCAGCAGGCCATTGAGATTATGTTTGACATGCTGAAAGAAAGCAGCTGTCTTACCAGGATGGAGGAGCTGGCAGGAATCGGTCACCGGGTCGTACACGGAGGGGAGGATTTTCATGATCCGGTTCTCATTAATGATCAGGTTATCGCCACCATCGAAAGGCTTATCCCTTTGGCTCCCCTGCATAATCCAGCCAACCTTACCGGCATAAGGGTGACAAAACAAAGGTCTCCTGAAATCCCACAGGTGGCAGTATTTGACACCTCTTGCCATCAATCAATTCCTGGACACGCCTATATTTACGGTCTGCCCTATACCCTTTATGAGAAACAACAGGTCCGGCGGTATGGTTTTCACGGCACCTCACATCATTATGTTGTACAACAGGCGGCCATTTATCTTGATAAAAAAATTTCAAAGCTGAAATTAATTTCTCTCCACCTTGGCAATGGAACCAGTGCTGCAGCAATCCAGTATGGAAAATCCATTGATACCTCCATGGGCATGACGCCTTTGGAGGGACTTATCATGGGAACCCGATGTGGTGATATTGATCCTGCCATTCCCTTTTATCTGGCTCGGGAAACCGGAATGACACTTCAGGAAATAGAGGACCTGTTAAATAAGCGAAGCGGTCTTAAAGGGATCTGCGGCCAAAATGATATGCGTGCCGTTGTTAAGCAGGCTGCAAAAGGTGATGCCGGGTCAGAACTGGCTATCCGCATTTTCTGTTATCACATAAAAAAATATATCGGCGCATATATGGCTGCCCTGAATGGTATTGATGCCATTATTTTTACTGGAGGAATCGGTGAAAATTCCAATCTGATCCGTGAGCGTTCCTGTGAAAACCTGCAAAATCTTGGCGTCGATATTGACCCTGTAAAAAATAATGCCTCCTCAAATAAAATCAGAGGAATTCACTGCGACCTGGCTCAAGTAAAAGTCCTGGTGATCCCCACCAATGAGGAACTTGCAATTGCCATGCAGACCGTGAAGCTTGTTCACCCATAAGATGAATCCACTTACCCTTATCCTGATGTCTCCATACTAATTGAAAGCACTTTTGCAATGGTCCGGGGTTTACAAAAGAAGTACCGGGTCTTATATTATCCCGAAATCAACTCAAACAAAAAATGTGGAGCAAATCATTGAAACAGATAATCGTGCTTGCAACCAGAAACAAGGGTAAAACAAGGGAAATCAATGCGCTTTTAAAAGGCTCTCCCATTGAAATCAAAAACCTTGATGATTTCGGTCCCATTCCTGAAGTCATTGAAGATGGAGAAACCTTTGATGACAATGCATATAAAAAAGCCTCCTTTACAGCAAAAATTTTAGGATACCCTGCCATGGCTGATGATTCCGGGCTTTGTGTTGAAGCTCTTGATGGTGCACCAGGGGTCTATTCTGCCAGATATGCCGGAGACAATGCCTCGGATGCAGACAATGTAAAAAAAATGCTGAATGACTTAGAGGGTAAAAAGAACCGGAATGCTGCTTTTAAGTGTGTGATTTTCATTGCAGTTCCCACCGGTGCTGCATTAACCTATGAAGGGGAATGCAAGGGTATTCTTACAAAAGAGCCCATTGGTGACAACGGGTTTGGATATGATCCCCTCTTTTTTTATCCTGAGTTTAATAAGACCTTTGCCCAGCTGACCATCAAAGAAAAAGGGCAGGTCAGCCACCGGGGCAAAGCATTAAAAGAAATTGCAGGTGAAATTGACAAAATCATTAAATGGATTGACATGAACATGCCAATATTTCAACCTGTTGAATGCAAAGGGGATAAATCATGAACCCATCATCTTTTAGAAACCTTGTAAAAGAAAATAGATCCTGCCGGCGGTTTGACAACGCCCATAAAATTGATGAAAAGACTTTAAGAGACCTGGTTGACCTTGCCAGGAACTGTGCCTCGGCTGCCAATATGCAGCCCTTGAAATATGTGATTTGCCGTGATGAAAATAAAAACAAAGAAATCTTTTCCTGTCTTGGCTGGGCTGCATATTTAAAAGACTGGAAAGGTCCTGTAAAAGAAGAAAGACCGTCTGCCTATATCATCATCATGGGGGATCACACTATTTCCGACAAATTCTGGTGTGACCACGGCATCACAGCCCAGACCATGCTCCTGGGTGCAAGGACCATGGGGCTTGGCGGGTGCATGTTCGGCTCCATTAATATCAAAAGACTCAAAGCCTCTCTGGATATCGGAAAACACCTTGAGCCCAAACTGGTAGTGGCTTTGGGAAAACCTGTTGAGAAAATCCAGATTGATGAATTAAATGAAGACGGGGATATCAAATACTGGCGGGATAAAGACCAGGTTCACCATGTCCCTAAAAGAAAATTGTCCGACATTATAACGGGTTCATGGTAAAACAAAAAAAAATTCTTCTTGTAAATCCCTCCTGCCTTGACGAAAGAATTTCAGGGGAGGATGCCGGTATTGTTCCCATAGGACTTTACTATATTGCAGCACTTCTGATGGAAAACGGATTTGACACAAAAATCATCAATCTGGCTGATAGCAAGGATGATCCTGTTAAAGCGTTCAAGAAATATATCACAATCGAACAGCCGGATATTATTGGATTTCCCGTGATCAACCCGAACCGCTGGAATGCAATGGATTGTGCCGGGGCTGCCAGACAGATCCTTCCTGATATCATCATTATTTTTGGCGGGCCTGCACCCACATTTCTTGCTGACCATCTCTTAAATGCCTGCCCTGATATTGATTTTATTGTTACAGGAGAGGGGGAGATCACCTTTCTTGAGCTTGTCATAAAACTTGAGACTGATAAAAAAGGGTCTTTTGAAAATATCAATGGTATTGTCTTTAAAAAAAATGACAGGGTTCTCAAGACCTCTCCAAGACGTCCTGTTAAAGAACTTGATACCCTGGTTCATCCTTCAAAATATTTTGTATATCAGCACCTTGCCATGTCACGGGGCTGTCCCGGAAAATGCACCTTTTGCGGATCTCCCAGATTCTGGGGAAACTCAAATATAAGGTTTCATTCCCCCGGGTGGTTTTCAGATGAGATACAAAATCTGGTCAAAAACGGTGTCACCCATTTTTATATTTCAGATGATACCTTTACAATGGATAAGCAACGGGTAATTGAGTTTTGCAATCTGATTATTGACAGAAAGCTTTACATCACCTGGAACGCCATTTCAAGGGTGGATTATATTGATGCAGACATTCTTTTTGCCATGCGAAAGGCCGGGTGCAACCAGTTAAGTTTCGGTGTTGAATCAGGATCTGAAAAAATCCGGAAAACACTTGGCAAACCCATAAAACAAGAAAAAATCATAACAGCTTTCTCCCTGACCGCATCCTATGGCATACTGCCCCGGGCCTACTTTATTTACGGTTCACCCGGCGAAACAGACAAGACCATACAGGAAAGCATTGACCTTTTAAATGCCATCCGGCCCTTAAGTGCCATATTTTATATGCTTGTGATTTTCCCAGGGACCCATCTGTATCAATCTGCAGTCACTAAACACCTGGTGACGGATGACGTCTGGCATCAAAAAATAGAAGACCTGCCATGGTTTGAAATGGATGACCTTCTTGATTTCACCAAGGTTAAATCATTTGGCGACGGTTTAAGGTCTGAATTTTATAATAACCTTGATACATTTGCCCAAAAAATAGAGCTTGTGGACATAAAAGAATTAGCCCCTTTTCATGCTGATTTCCTGTCAAGACTTGCCATGACATTTTCCCATGGCGAATATGCCGGCGACACCCGGATAAAAAACCAGGACAAAACAACAAAATTATTGTATGACAGGGCATTGTCGTACACACCGAATTCTACAACATTTTTAGGGCTTGCCATGCTGCTGCAAAAGCAAGAACGGTTTAAAAAGGCCATCTCCGTACTGAAAAAAGGACTGGATTATTCGCCTAAAAATAAAAATTTAAATATCTGTATGGGGATTAACCTGATGAATACGGGTCAATTTAAAGCTGCTCTGAAATTCTTTGAAAAATTCAGGGAACATCCGGAAACAAACCAATACATCAATATTTGTTATCAAAAGATATCAGGACACTAACATGACCGAAAAAACCAATTATAAACTTGCCAATATTCAAAAAAAAGAAATGAAACTTCGGGCAGTACGCCATGAAATCCTTGTCAGTGAATCTGAAAAATCTCTGGATATAATCCTCGATGCCCCGGCACCGGTCACACTGGTACAGTCTTTTCCAGACCAGGATCTCTATTATCTCATGCACAAAATCGGTGCAGATGATTTTATTCCAGTTCTTTCCATGGCCACATCAGAACAATGGGAATATATTCTGGATGTGGAAGTCTGGAACACTGACCGGATTGACCTTGAATATATGACAAAAACATTTGATCTGCTTTTCCAGGCTGATCCCAAAAGGCTTTTACGATGGATCATTAAGGAAAAACCTGATTTTTTTGAATTTTACCTGTTTAAGAACATGGAGATCTACGTCAGGGAGCATGATGATCTGCCTCCACAAGATTTTGAAGATTATATTACCATTGATGACAAATTTTATTTCAGGTTTCCTGATAAACCCCGAAAGATTGATGAGGCCCCAGATGGAGACAATGGCGAGGATATGTCCAAACCCGGGAACAAACAGGAAGCCTGGGAATTAATCGAGAAAATGGTGAAAGCCGTGGCTGAAATGGATCTGTCGGTATTTCATGGACTTTTGCTTGAAACCAAAGGCGTACTGCCGGCTGAAGTTGAAGAAGAGCAGTTCAGGCTTAAAAACCTGCGGCTTGCCGAAAAAGGGTTTTTACCCACCCATGAAGCCATCGGCATTTACCAGCCGACCCGGCTTTCTTCTCTTCGCAAACGACCGGTTAATTCTCTATTTAAACAAGAGCAGTTTGATCCGGATATTCCATTGCCTCCTCAGTTTTTCTCCGAGTTTATTGAAGGGGATGATCTGTTTGTAAAATCCCTTAAGTTTTTCGATCCTGACGTCATCCTTCATCTTGAGTCAGAACTTGCCGCATTGATCAATAAAATTATTTCTGCCGATAAAATAAAAGTCCAATCTAAAAAAATTCTTGAAAAAGCGATTCTAAAGGCCTGTGCCTATCTAAATCTTGGACTTGAAGTCATCCTGAAAGGAGACTGTAAACTTGAACTTGCCAGGGATGTAATCCAGGAATACTTTCTTGAAGATATTTTCAGGACCGGTTCACGAGTCGGCATCAAGCTGAAGACAAAAGCAGCCAAATGGTTTATAAAAAGCTTCATAAATAAAAACAATCTGCCCTTAAGTTTCCTTGGAGAGGATTTCTTAGGGGTTATTGGCGGCCTTTTTCCTGACCGCCCATTGTATTATGATAATTACGCATCCGGTGGTGAATTATATCGAAATTTCAAATCCATTTCAGATATAACCCAAACAGACAGAGCTATAGAACAGGTCATCGCCCTGGATGCAGTTTTGGACAAATTAAATGTAGATATTAAATCTTTTAAAGAAGGTGTATTAACCTATAAAACATTGATTCTGACCCTCTGGGCAAAAGACCGGCTGAAACTGCCACCAAATCTTGAACCCATTGATACAATAACCTTTAAAGATTTTTTTATCGCTCTTTTTTCAAAACCTGACCCAGGCGAAATCGGCCAGATACAATTAAATGACCTGATGACCTGGACGTCTGAAACAACCAGCATAAACGAATCCAACCTGGCACAGGGATTTCTTGAAATCTTAACGGATTTAATCAAAGAACTTAAAGAAGAATACGGCGCAGTTGATCCGAAAAATATTGATCCCAGATTCATCCCCCATTTTCTTTTGCATGAAAGAAAAAAGAAATAATAATAGTAAAATAAAGGCGCTTGATATATAGACCGGACATGACTTCAAATTTCCAAAATGAAATCTGTATCAACACCTTGTCTCCCAAACCGGGGATTACCATCTGGTATGCCGGGATACCAGATATTACCCAGTCAATTTTCAGGAAAGACAAATACCATACTTTCAGGACAGTGGTAAATGAAACATTCCAAAAAGATGATTTTACCAGACCCTTTTTAAGCGATGGAGAAATCACCACCATCAATAGCTTCAAAGCCCTGAAAAAACAGATAGAATGGATAAGCGGCAGATATCTAATCAAAAAAATGATTCGCCACATTTTTTTGGAGGTCTTATCCCTTGATAAAATCACACTCTCCTACCTTGAGCAGGGGGCTCCTTTTTTGACACATCATCCAGATATCCCTGTTTCACTCTCCCACAGCAAC
Source organism: Desulfobacula sp. (assembly GCA_023144585.1). Classification (GTDB taxonomy): domain Bacteria; phylum Desulfobacterota; class Desulfobacteria; order Desulfobacterales; family Desulfobacteraceae; genus Desulfobacula. The sequence goes on from JAGLFI010000042.1 coordinate 6,695, forward strand.
AATTATACGGCAGCTGCATGCTGTAAAAACAAGAGTCAAACCATTGGTGTTGATATTGAAAAGATCACAAAAAAGCCGGATGCCAATTTCATGAAAATAGCATTCACACAAGATGAAATTTTAAACTTGAAAAATGACGCTGTTGAAATCTTTAGAGCCTGGACTATCAAAGAAGCCTATTTAAAATATATCAAAAAAGGATTTAATGAAAGTCTTCACCGAGTGGAAGTCATCAATAATGAAATCCGGCATAATAACAAGAAAATCAATGTGGATGTTTATTCAACAATCATTTATGATAATTATGTATTGTCCTTTGTTTCAGACTGATTTTTTCTTTAGTATTTGACCAATCATTTGCCTTTATAGATCTCAACAAACTTGTCAGCCGTGATACCGGCCTGGCGGATTGCACTTTTAAGCGTTCCAACAGCAAGGGCTTTGTGTTTTGGAATCACACAGCCCTTGTCATCTCTTCGCATGATAACATGACTGCCTTTTTGACGGGCAATGTAAAATCCCAGTTTGATAAAAATCTTGATTGCCTGTTCTTCTGAGATCCTTGGCAATTCAGGCATGGGAAGGCACTTCAAACGTGGTCATAAGGGATCGTGTAATCTTCTTCATGGGAAACTCTTCCAGATAAAGCTCTGTGGCTTCCTGTAGATTTTTGATTGCCTCTTCTATGGTCTCCCCCTGGCTGGCCGTTCCCACTTCGGGGCATTGGGCCACATAAAGGGTATCTTCTTTTTGGACAATAGCGATAAATACACTCATTTGTTCACCTTTATTCATGTACAAGTTCTTCAAATACCATAAAACAAGATATAATAAAATTAAACCATTTTTTCTTGCCTTATAGAATCAATCAATTAAATATTAAATCAATAATTCTATAGCTTTTTTTAAACGGGGATGGTTTAAAGAAAAGACCATTAATAAAGATAGAAAGGGTCTTTAGAACTATTTGTCAACTAATCATGCTCAAATACATACCCCACCGACCGCCTGCTGATGAAATAGATTGGTTTCTTAGGATTTTTTTCAAAATATTTTCTAAACCTGACAATAAAATTGTCCACTGTTCTTGTGGAAGTATCCCTTGAATATCCCCAGCCCGTGGTCAGCAGCATTTCCCTTGATAGAGGTTTTCCTTTATTTGCTATAAAAAGTTTTAACAGAACAATTTCCTGGTCCGTTAAAATAATTTCACCCACAACACACCTGGCTTTAAAGGTAACAAAATCAATATGATTATCGCCAAAAGCATATTGATCGCCCTCAAATATTTTACATGTGACCTTCAGATTATATTTCGGATTTTTATCCTTTTTCTCATCTTCATACCAGGTCTTTTTTTTGATTAATCGTTCAACTTTTAAAAGGAATTCTTCCAGATCAAAAGGCTTTGACAAATAATCATCCACACCGTATCGAAGCCCTTTGACTTTATCCTTTGTATCCCCCCTGGCAGAAAGGATAAGGACCGGTATTTTTTCATCTGACTGCCGAATGGTTTTTAAAATAGAAAACCCGTCAATCATGGGCAGCATAATATCAAGAATAAT
>JAGLFI010000043.1 GCA_023144585.1 Desulfobacula sp.
GTAAACAATAATGCCGGTGCTGTTTTACTGGCGTTAAACACCATTGCCGAAGACACACAGGTTGTTGTATCCAGAGGCGAGCTTGTTGAAATCGGCGGATCTTTCAGAGTACCGGATGTGATGTCAAAAAGCGGGTGCATCTTAAAGGAAGTAGGTACCACAAACCGGACGCATCTCAAGGATTATGAAAATGCCATATCTGATAACACAGGGCTTTTTTTAAAAGTTCATGCCAGCAATTATACCATTCAAGGCTTTACTGCAAGTGTTGCCTTAAAAGATCTGGTATTGCTTGGGAAGGATAAAAACATCCCGGTCATGGAAGATCTTGGGTCCGGAACCTTGATAGATTTCTCAAAATACGGTCTTCCCCCGGAGCCCACTATTGCAGATTCAGTTCATTCCGGTGCAGATGTTGTAACCTTCAGTGGGGACAAACTTCTGGGAGGTCCTCAAACCGGAATTATTGTCGGGCAAAAAGAAACCATTGATCAAATCAAAAAAAATCCTTTAACCCGCGCCCTGAGAGTTGACAAAATGACACTTGCAGCCCTTGAATCCACATTAAAGCTTTACAGGGATGAAAAAAAAGCCATCCGGGAAATACCCACTTTAAGAATGCTGACCATACCGTTTAAAGATATTTGTAGAAAAGCAGATCAGTTATTCAAAACCATTAAGGTTGATATCGGATCTCTGGCTGATATTGGCCCGATCGATATTGAATTGGCAGACATGAATTCAAGGCCGGGCGGAGGATCATTCCCTGAACTGGATCTTGCGACCCGTTGCATCACCATTCAACCCAAAAATATGTCGGTTTCCAAACTTGAAATCAATATGCGTATGTCAACACCGGCTATTATCGGCAGAATAGAAGATAATAAATATATCCTGGATCCAAGAACAATTCAAAACGGCCAGGAAGTGATCATATCATCAACCTTAGCCAAAGTACTGGTAAAAAAATGACTGTCAAATTCTCTTCAAAAGAAATTCATTTTCTAAAAACCGATCCTGATGACTTCAACTTTAAACCACCTGAGATGTATTTCAGCGATCTTCTTCTGACAAAAACGGTTCAGATAAAAGCCTTTGAAAAAAGGCTTTCAGGAGCAAAAATACCTGGAGGAAATTTTTTATGTGCCGTGATCCAAATTTCATCGGATGCATCCGAATCCATTCTGGAAAAAGCAAAAGATACTTTTGAAGCCACCTTTAACTCATTTTTAAATAATAAAAGAGGTATCTGGGAAAGCTTGACCGGAACTTCGTTTATTCTGGCATTCTGGGACTATGTAAGTGTTGAAAAAGTCTCTCAACTGATGGTGTCATTAAAAGATAAAATATCAGCTGCCCTTAAAGCAGACATTCTTATCGGCATTGCAAAATTTCCCTATCATGATTTTTCAAAATTTCAGACTTTTGCCAATGCCCTCAAAGCCATAGATCACGCCGCCTTTTTCGGGCTGAACAGCCTGATTCATTTTGATGCCACATCATTAAATATCAGCGGTGATAGACTATTTGGGCTAAACAAATACGACATGGCAATCAAAGAATATCAAAAAGGGCTTGAAATTGAACCCAGTGACATTAACCTGATCAACAGCCTCGGGGTCTGTTTCGGTGTCATGGGAGAGCTTGATAAAGCAAAACTTGAATTTGAAAATGCCATGAAGATTAACCCCAATGAATTAATGGTGATTTATAATATCGGTCTCCTTTATCAGATTGAAGGCGATATTGACAAAGCCATCATGTATTTGCGAAAAGCCCATGGTATTAAACCGTCTGCTTTTGAAGTTGAGCTTCTCTTCGGGCATCTGTTCATAAAAAAAGAACATCCGGAACAGGCCATACCCCATCTTGAGAAGGCAAGCCGGGTAAACCCAAAATCAGGATTGGCTTTCAGGATGAAAGGTGAAATTTATCTTGTGGATAATCTTCCTGAAAAAGCGAGTCATGAATTTAACAAAGCCATTAAATTAAATCCTTCTGACGCCATCTCTTTGTCCGGATATGCAAAATCTCTGGACCTTCAGGGAAAAAACCTGAATATTGCTCTTACCTTTGCAAAGAACAGTATTGCCATTGAACCGGACAATCAATTGTTTAAAAAAAGGTTGAAAACCATCTTGAAAAAAATTGATGAGAGCACCATTTCAGAAGAAAAAATTAAAACAGCATAATTCAGCGTATTGAAAGAACAAAACAATTATGAAGAACCTTATTCAACAATTTGTTGAAGAGAGTATCCGGATAAAAAAGGATTCTTTTCAAAAAATATTGAAAGAATAGACTCCTGTGCTTCCATGACGGCAAATACTTTAAAAGAAAGGCAGAAAGATACTTTTATTTGGAAATGGCGGCAGCGCAGCAGACTGCCAGCATATTGCCGCTGAATTTGTCAACAGATTCCAGATAGAGAGAAGACCATTGCCGGCCATTGCGCTTACCACAGACACATCCATTATCACCAGTATCGGCAATGATTATTCCTTTGAAGATCTCTTTTTCAAACAAATCCAGGCTCTGGGGGAAAAAGGGGATATTGCACTTGGCATTTCAACTTCGGGCAATTCTCCAAACGTTATAAAAGCCGTCCGAAAAGCACAGCAAATCGGACTTTCCATTGTTGGTTTCTCAGGCAGCAAGGGCAAATTAAAGGAAAGGAAGCCGCTTTTCAAATTTTCTTGACACCCTTCCATCAATACTGGCAGGAAATGATCTCCGCCGTGTCATCAAAGCCATCGGTCTTGCCGCCAAAAACAAGAAACAAGTCTGTTTTGCCATGGGCGGCCATGTCGTAAAAACAGGCATGTCTCCGATCATAATTGATCTGATGGAAAAAAATATTTTAACCCTGCTCTCCATGAACGGGTCCGGTATCATCCATGACCTTGAAATAGCCATGGTGGGAAGGACCTCGGAAGATGTGGCCCAATCCCTTGGCAACGGCAAAGGTTACAGCCTTGTCGGGCACCATGAAATCTTAATTCCCCTGATTGCCGCCGGCGTGATTGAATCTCTATAACAAATTTTTCTCATCAGCTGTCCAATGGGGAAATAGAACCCCCAAAAGCCTCTTAAAAGCGAGCCGGATTTTCTGTCACTATATTCTGCAATAATTAAAAAAACCTTGACAGATATCTGATATATCAGGTATCAGATACATAATAAATAATCACCTAGTGAATGCTGCAGGTATCAATTCCTGCAGCTGCAGGAGAAAGATAATCAATATGGAGATAGTAATACAATGAAAATGACCACAGAAGAGGCCTTTGTAAAAGTTCTCCAGATACATGGGATCGAACATGCCTTTGGTATTATTGGCTCGGCAATGATGCCGATTTCTGACCTATTTCCCAAAGCAGGTATTCGTTTCTGGGATTGTGGACATGAAGGAAACGCCGGTATGATGGCGGATGGTTTTACCCGCGCCTCGGGCAAGATATCCATGATGGTAGCCCAGAACGGTCCCGGCATCACCAACTTTGTTACGCCGGTAAAAACAGCCTATTGGAACCACACGCCTTTACTGTTGGTAACCCCCCAGGCGGCAAACATGACCATGGGTCAGGGCGGTTTCCAGGAAGTTCCCCAGATGACCATATTTGAGGACATGGTTGCCTATCAGGAAGAAGTTCTTCATCCGTCCCGCATAGCCGAGGTCCTCAACCGAGTGATCATGCAGGCAAAACGTGCCTCAGCCCCGGCACAGATCAATATCCCTCGTGACTTCTGGATTCAGGTTGTGGACATTGAACTGCCCTCGATTGTTACTTTCGAACGTCCGGCTGGTGGCGAGGCCGCCATCGCCCGGGCAGCAGCGCTTCCGTCCAACGCCAGATTTCCTGTAATTCTGAACGGCGGTGGTGTTGTGATCGGCGGTGCAATCCAGAAGTCAATGGTGCTGGCCGAGCGTCTGGACGCCCCGGTCTGCTGCGTCTGGAGTGTTATTGTAGGGTATGGCCGGGATTCCATAGCTGAGGCAGTCTGTGATCAAATGAAAAAAATGCCCTATTTTGCAGGGATTTTTGGAAATATCCCTGCTATAAAATTTGCTCAAAAGTTTTTGGAAAAATTACCAAGACTTGATAAGGTATTTTTCTCCAACTCAGGCTCTGAAGCCAATGAAAAGGCATTTAAAATCATTCGACAGGCATCCAGGATCAATGCAATGCGCAAGGGTAAATATAAAATCATGTACAGGGACCGCGATTACCATGGCACCACCATTGGTGCAATGAGTGCAACCGATCAAGCTCAACGGATACAAGACTTTGGCCCGTTTGTGGAAGGCTTTGTGGAGTTTCCCCATTGTGCCTGCTACAGATGCCCATATGATAAAACCTATGGGAAATGTAATATTGAGTGTGCCCGCAAAATTGAGGATATTATCCTTCAGGAAGGCGCTGATACAATAGGCGGTATGATTGTCGAACCCATCACAGCAGGTGGCGGAATCCTTAAGCCGGTTAAAAAGTACTATCCTATTCTGCAGGAAATCTGCAAAAAATATGATATCTGGCTCATCATGGATGAGGTGGTCTGTGGATTTGGAAGAACCGGAAAATTCTGGGGCCATGATCATTATGATATTGATCCCGATATTATTACCATGGCAAAGGGTCTTGCCAGTTCATACGAAGCCTTGTCTGCCACTGTTGTTAAACAAAAAGTCTATGATGTATTTTTAAACGATCCCACAGACCCTGACACCCGCCTTGATTATTTCAGGGACATCAGCACCTATGGCGGATGTACAGCTCCCATGGTTGCTGCTCTTGAAAGCACCCGAATCATAGAAGATGAAAACCTCATTGAAAACAGCAGGGTTGTCGGTGAGTATCTGTTTAAAAAACTAAATGAACTGAAAAAATATGACTGTGTTGGTGATATCAGGGGACAGGGACTTTTTTGCGGCATCGAATATGTCAATAATAAAGCAACCAAAGACCCCATCACGGAAGAACAGATGACAGCTCTCATGGACAATGTAATCGGCGAAGGCGTTATTGTTGGAAGAACAAATTTCAGCTTTCACGGCTTAAATAATATTATGAATTTTGCCCCAAGTCTGATCATCACAAAAAAACAGGTTGACACAATTGTTACTGCTGTCACAAATGCCATTGAAAAGACGTTTAAATTCTAAGTAAAAAAACAGTATACTGGTAAGGATTACAACAATGGAAGCCCAATTAAATCTTTTATCTCTTAGAGAACAGGTTTATACATATTTGCGAAAACAAATGAATTTAGGCGTTTTGCTTCCCGGTTCAACCATAAATATTGGGAAGATCGCCAAACAGCTTGGCATCAGTAAAACACCTCTAAGGGATGCACTGATCCACCTTGAAATAGAAGGGTTTGTAACAATTTTACCCCGGAGGGGTGTCCGTGTAAACATATTTGAACTCCAAAATGTTAAACATGCATATAATGCCATTGGAATGGTTGAAGCTTCCGTTGTCATGGATTGTTTTGACAAGATTGAATCCTCTCACATCTTAAAACTTGAAGAACTGAATGAGAGAATGATTTCTGCTATTGAAAAAAATATTTTTGAACGGCTTTTTACTACCAATCTTCAGTTCCACGATGTTTATCTTGATATCTCCGATAATGAACTTTTAAAAAAATTTATACTTCCTATAAAATACCGTCTTTACGATTTTCCCAGACAAAATTATATCAGTGAATGGGAGAAGAGAAACTGCAAAGAGCACGAGCGCTTTATCAACTTTTTAAAACAGGGAAATCCTAAAAAAGCAGCAACGGTGTTAAAGGATACACACTGGTCCTTTGAATACCAGGAAAATTTTATTAAAAAATTTTATAATATGTAAGAAACCGGCGGAACTGAATCCGTATAATAAAAATAATTGAGCTATAGACAATTCAATATCAAAACACGAAAGGGTTAAGATTTCTGGACTGCCTTTTTATTTTTTTTTTTGGACAGCCAGTTTAAAAAATTATTGTTACTCAATGGCTTACTGAAATAATATCCCTGAAGCACATCGCAACCCAGTGCTTTTAGGCGCACAGCGGTTTCTTTGTCTTCCACCCCTTCTGCCACGACGTTAAGGCTTAAATTATGACCAAGGTCAATGATTGATTTAACGATGACGGTATCATTATTATTTTTCAGCATGTCCGTAACAAATGACTTGTCAATTTTAACCTCACTTGCCGGGAGATTTTTCAAGTAGGCCAGAGAAGAATACCCCGTACCGAAATCATCAATTGATATCTTGATTCCCTTATCTGTCAGCCGGTTCATTATTTCCATAGCCAGATCCGGATCTTTTATCATGGAACTCTCTGTAATTTCAAAGATGACAAAATCAGCGGGAATATCATAAAGAGAAAGCATGCCGATAATGAGATTCGGCAGTTCTGTATCCAGAAAGGTTGTTGGACTCAAGTTTATGGCAATGCTCAGTTTAAGATTCTGGCTGTGCCATTTTTCAGCCTGACCTAAGGCATGATTCAACACCCAGATGGAAAGCGGCTTGATCAGCCCGGTACGTTCGGCCATGGAAATAAAATCATCCGGAGGCATAAACCCGTGTTTTGGATGATTCCAGCGCACCAGGGCCTCAACACCGATGATGCTGTGTGTATGCAGGCTGATTTTGGGCTGAAAATGAAGAACAAGTTCGTCATTTTCAATGGCCTGCCGCAGTTCCCCCATCATGGTGAGGCGATGGGGATTATGTTTATCCAGCTGGCTGGAATACATGGTGTATCTTTTACTGTCCTGTTTTGCCGCATAGAGTGCCACATTGGCCCGCTGCATGATGGTATCCACATCTTTGCCGTGTTCAGGAAAGATGGCGATGCCTATACTGAACTGGATCTCAAGTGCCAGTTTTTCAATGGAAAAAAATTCTATGAATATTTTTTGTATTTTTCCAACAATATGGTTAATATCTGTATTTTCTGCCACTTCCTGCAAAAGAATGGCAAATTCGTGACCACCGATTCTGGCAAGAGTATCTGACTTTCTTACAACGCCCTCTAGTCTGGAGACAATCTATTTCAATAAGCGGTCGCCACTGTAATGCCCTAATGTATCATTAATTTTTTTAAAATTATCAATATCAAGGAACAAGAGTGCAAGTAAAGCCCCCTGACGTCTATCCAGCTGGATAGCCTGTTCAAGCCGATCAAGCAGGAGTATCCGGTTGGGAAGATCGGTGACGGCCGTGGGTAGCATCATGTGCTGCCTTGTATTCCAGAGCCACCATCAGATTTTTCAGGTCTGCAGTCTGGTCTATAACCATGGCACTTGCTTCATAGGCCATGATGGAACTTGTATATTGACCCCAGAAAGCAAAGATCAAGGGCATGGCATCCAGAAACCAGAGTGTCACATTGGTTTTTTGTGATTCCACAAGGTGGCCTAAAGAGATGTCATCATATTGAAGGTAGCTGGAAATCAGGGTAGCCAGGACAAGTGCAACAACAGCGATAATAACCCTATAGACCGCATACTTGGTTACCTGGAATTTCATTATTTTGACGTTATTATTAAATGTGTTGTTTAGTTTGTCCATAAACTCAAATTTTAATAATCGGTTAAGAACTGCATCAGGTCAGTTCAAAAATTATTCAACATGATGGACTATTTTCAATTTTAGTCAATTTGTCATATAGACGATGGCCTGTCAATACTATTTACTAAATCCTTTTTCCAATTTATATACTATTCCCTTGAAGGCTTGAAAATATTGACTTGAAAATCTTCACTTTAATCCTTATATTGGGTTGCTTAAATAAATTTAGAGGAGCTATTGAGGGAATAAAATGCCAATCTATGAATACAAATGCAATGCTTGCAATAAAAACTTTGAAACACTTGTTATGGGTGGCTCAATACCCGAATGTCCATCTTGTGACAGCCGGGATCTGTCACGGCTGATGTCTGCCTGCGGGTTTATTTCAAAATCATCCGGGCCCGGCGGTGAAACCCAGGTCAAATCATCTGCTTCGTCTGCCTGCGGCAGCTGTTCATCTTCCAATTGTTCTTCCTGCGGGGTTGGATAGAATTCCATGATAAAAAAGATACGCATAGGTACCAGAGGAAGCAAGCTTGCCTTATGGCAGGCCAATTTTA
>JAGLFI010000044.1 GCA_023144585.1 Desulfobacula sp.
ATTTTTTGAAGCTTTTTCAAGATTTGTTGAAAAATTCAGTACACCTTCTTTATAATTTTGAATGACAAGATTTTCAAGACCTGGTTCATAAATCGGCAAAATTCCTTTTTTCAGATTTTTGATTTTTTCTGTATCAACATCCACACAGGTTACACGGCTTCCCATTTCTGAAAAACATGCCCCTGTCACAAGCCCTACATATCCTGTACCGATAATGGTAAGTTTCATTAATTTAAATCCTTTTTTTTATGAATAACAAGGTAGTATCAAAAAATTATTCTTTAGCGTTTTCGTGTGCCTGGGAAAGCCTTTGTTTCAAGTATCTAATTTCATCCTTGTTGTATTCATACAGGTCAAAGCAGTATCCGTCTTCACCAAGGAGGCCTTCGGGGATGAGGTCGCCGACTTCTTCAGGATCTGTGATCATCTCACCATAAAAGCAGACAGACAGCCATCTGTCATCTGGATCATCATCTATGACATCCACCATGGCAAAAAGGGAACGCTTTTTCTGATTGTTGTGCCTGGGACGCAGAGAGTAGCTTACTTTGGGTCGGGCATTAAAGTCCAGGGTGGTGTCTTCAAGTGTTTTCAAGTGGTCATAAATTTCTGTAAACGCCTGTTTTGTTTTTGATTTGGTTTCAATCCAGTTATTAATAAAATCTTCAAGTTCCTTCATTTTTTATTCCTTAATATGTTTTAAAAGATGTCCAAGTTCAGGAAAGATCAAGGCATTACAGGCCAGCTTGCAGGCCTTGATGCTGCCCGGCATGCAAAAAACTATGGTCTGCCTGATGATTCCGGCTGTGGCCCGGGAGAGAATGGCTGCTGAATCAATCTCTTCAAAGCTTAACTGAGAAAAAAGAGGGCCGAATGCGGTAAGCTCTTTTTCAAACAGGGGCTTGACGGCTTCAATGGTCACATCTTTCGGGCTGATACCGGTGCCGCCTGTCATGATAATAGCATCCGGGCAGATCTTGTCTGTTATATGTTGGGTTAAATCCATGATGGCGGTAATATCATCGGTTATTACTTGATGGATTACTACTTCAAATCCTTCTTTTTTTGCCTGTTTTTTTATCCACGCACCGGATTTGTCTTCAGACAGGCTTCTTGTTGTTGAAACTGAAATCACTGCAATTTTAATAGCATCCGGTACATTTTTTTTGTGTAATAGTGTACTCATGTTTTAATCCTGTTTGTCATATCCAACGATCAGGACATTGATCATATCCTGATGTTCGATGTTTATTTATTATAGGATTTGTATCATTTTTTTTTATGGCGGGCAACACCTTGATTTTAACTTTGAGTTGCTATAATCAGTGTAGAATAAAATATTATTTTTGAGCAGGAATAGTGTGAATGAAATTTGATTGTACCGGCGTGATACTGGCCGGCGGGAAAAACAGCAGGCTTCCGGGGCAAAAGAAGACATTTCGAAAGATCGGGGACGTGATGATTCTTGAAAGTATTTATGAATTGTTCTCAAACTTGTTTAAGGAAGTCATTATTGTGGTAAACGAGCCAAAAGAGTTTGCCGCCTGGGACATGACGGTGGTGACGGATATTATTCCATCACAGTGTGCGCTTGCAGGTCTTCATGCAGGACTTTTTTATGCTTCTTTTCCATATGTATATGCAGCAGCCTGTGATACTCCTTTTGTAAAACAATCGGTTGTTGAATATATCGTGGGACAGATTGAGCCTAAGTACGAAGTGGTCATTCCCCGCACGGATGACGGGCTTGAAGCTCTGTCTGCCGTGTATTCAAAGGATTGTATTCCCTTGATTGAGAATAATCTTAAAAAGAATATCTTCATGATTAAAAAGTTTTTCAGAAAAAAAAAGGTTAAAGAGATTCCAGTGGAGCAATTGAAAGCGCTGGACCCTGCAATGGAGTTTGTTTTTAATGTAAATACACCCGAAGATCTTGAAAAAGCTAAAACAATTGTAAATAAAATAAGGCAGTAGAAAAAGGAGATAAATATGGATATAGCAACAATGGTGGAGCAGATAAAACAACATCCTGATTACCATAAGGCTGGAATGATTTTATGTCACAATGGAGTCGTCAGAGCCACATCCCGGGAAGGTGATGAAGTGACCGGACTTGAAGTTGTGGTTGATCATGACAAGCTGGGTCAGATTCTTATTGAACAAAAAAAACGACCGGGGATTATTGATATCCTGATTCATATCAACGAGGGGAAAGAACTTGCTGTTGGCGATGATGTGATGTTTCTGGTGGTTGCAGGGGATATCCGGGAGAATGTCCTTGAATCACTGACTGATACATTGAATTTAGTAAAGGGTGAGGCGACAAGCAAAAAACAATATTTCAGAAATGAAACATAAAAGGTAAAAAAATGACTGATTTTACACATCTTGATAAAGACGGCAGGGTCAGAATGGTGGATGTGGGAGACAAGGCTGAAACCAAACGGGTTGCTGTTGCTGTGGGCAAAATTTTTATGAAACCCGATACCCTTGACAGGATCATGGATGAAAAAGTGAAAAAGGGGAATGTCCTTGAAGCGGCAAGAATTGCAGGCGTCATGGCAGCAAAGAAAACATCTGATCTGATCCCCATGTGTCATCCGTTAAATATTACCTATGCCAGGGTTGATTTTTCTTTTGATAAAGAAAATCATGCCATTGATATTGAAGCTCAAACATCGCTGATCGGTAGAACCGGTGTGGAAATGGAGGCATTGACTGCTGTATGTGTCGCAGGCTTAACCATATATGACATGTGCAAATCCTATGACAGGGCCATGAGAATATCCAATATTTACCTCAAATCCAAATCAGGAGGCAAAAGCGGAACATATACTGCAAAAAATAAGTAGCGATTTGGTCACCCTTGAAAATCTGTTGTATATAGGGATAGGCTTTTGTGCGGGGGTACTGGTCTGTGTCATTTTGGCAAAATTAGGGGTGCTTTTTTTTTCAAAAAAGTTGAAAATCCTTTCTAATGAGGCGGTGTTTGATAATTCTGCCAGATTCATGGAGCTTGCGGATAAGTATTTTTCTTCCTATGTGAAAGAAGCCAGGAAAGACTTTGATATTAAGGGAAATGAAATTTTAAGAACCATTGATCCAGTGAGAAAAATCCTTGATAAATACGAAGTCCATCTAAATATTATGGAAAAAGACAGAGAAAAGGCCTATGGTTCCATCACGGAAAAACTCCTGGAAATGGGCCGGCACCAGAATCTTCTGCACATTGAAACGGGAAATCTTGTTAAGGCACTGAGGGTTCCCCATGTCAGGGGGCGCTGGGGGGAAATCACCTTAAAAAGGGTGGCGGAACTGGCCGGGATGTCCGAGTATTGCGATTTTCAAGAACAGCTTTCATCCGGTTCCGGTAAAGGGTCTATAAGGCCGGATATGGTGGTTACTCTGCCGGAGAACCGCAAAATTCTTATTGATTCAAAGGTTCCGTTAATGGCCTATCTGGATGCTTTGGAGGCACAGGGAGATAAACAAAGAGAGGAACGGATGAAAGATCATGGGCGGCAGGTCTTGATGCATATCTCAAACCTGTCATCAAAAAATTATTTTAAGCATTTTTCTCCCACCCCGGAATTTGTGGTGCTGTTCATTCCTGGAGAGAATTTTTTCAGTGCAGCCCTGACCTATTATCCGGATTTGATTGAAAAAGGGATAGAAAAGGGAGTGATCCTTGCCACTCCCACCACACTGATAGCGCTTTTAAAGGCAGTTTCTTATTCCTGGAAACAAAAGAAAAGCTATGAAAACGCGGAAGAGATCAGGAATCTCGGGGTGGAGTTATTTTCCAGGCTCTGCAGCATGACCGATAATATCAACCACCTTGGGAAAGATATTGAAAAATGTGTTACAACCTATAACAGGACAGTGGGTGCAATGGAGACAAGGGTCATGTCTACGGCAAAGAAACTGGACAGCCTGGAGGTTTCTTCCCAAACCATGGATGATTTGCAGGAAATAAGTTATTCAAAAAAATTTACCAAAGAATTTAACAAACGGTATCGATGAAAAATAAAATGTCATTGAAATATATTTGGGTTTTGTCCCTTGTGGTTATGGTCTGTTTTTTTTGCGGATGCCAACCAAAGATCAGAGAAGAAATTACACAATTTAGTTCCTTGAAAAAACTAAAAACTAAAAAGCATCCTTTATTTATTGATAATTTGGATTTTCAAGGATTGACTATTTCTATTGATCACAGCCTTGAATATTTTAAAAGGGTGCCTCTGGAAAGAAAATATCACTATGGAAAAGAGATATACACTGCTGCCCATATGATTACCTCTTTGGAAACCTTTAAGTCTTTTTTGGAAAAAGAACCTTTCACAAAAGTGTTGAATGAATTTATCAAGTCCGGTTTTATTGTTTATGAAGCAGCAGGAAATGAGGATGGCGATGTGCTTTTTACCGGGTATTTTGAGCCGACCTATGAGGGCAGCCTTAAAAAGACGGGTGCATACCCGTATCCGATTTATTCCAAGCCGGATGATTTGCTGGATATTGATTTGTCAGCATTCTCAGATCAGTATAAAGGTCACAAACGGTTGAAGGCCAGGGTTAACGATTCAACAAAGAGGGTGGTGCCGTATTATTCAAGAAAACAAATTAACGCTGCCAAAGATTTTCACATAAGATCAGAGCCCGTTGTATGGCTGAAAAGCCGGGTGGACCGTTTTTTTCTTGAAATCCAGGGATCGGGCAAAATTGTCCTGGATAAAGGGAAAATATTAAGGGTTCATTATGCGGCAAGCAATGGGAACGCCTACCGATCCATCGGGCGATATCTGATCAATAAAAATGAAATTTTAAAAGAAAATATGTCCATGCAGGCCATCAGAACCTGGCTTGAACTGCATCCTCAAAGAGTGGATGAAGTTCTGCACTATAATGAGAGTTTTGTCTTTTTTCAGAATGAAGAAGGCGGTCCTTATGGTAGCCTTGGCGTTGAAGTTACAGCCTTGCGGTCCATTGCCACGGACTCAAGATTGTTCCCTAAAGGGGCCCTGTGTTTTATCCAGGCCCAATTGCCGGATACTATAAATATTAATCCGTTAAAGGAGTGGGAAAATGCCTCTCTTTTTGTATTGAATCAGGATACAGGCGGTGCTATTAAAGGGACTGCAAGAGCGGATCTTTTTTGTGGAAACAACAATTATGCCCAATTTACTGCAGGCCATATGAATAAATATGGAAAATTATTTTTTCTTGTCCTGAAGCCGGAACAAGACTAAGGTTTAAATCCATTCAACATCATTTGGGTGAAACTTGAGGATGACTTTTTTGCCTGGATAGAGATTAATCCTGCTGATTTGATCAGAAGTAAGCCTGAGAATAAAAGCAAGATTGTGGATGGAAATGGTCGCCATGATTATTTCTTTTTTTTCTTCCAAAAGCATGGAAACGATATGGCCGGACAATTGGTTAAGAAGGCCATTGTCCAGTTGTTTTTCAAGGGAAATGGCAATATTTTTTTTCCTGATGACGACGGCAGTGCATGTCTTTTTGCCCGGTGCTTTCAGAGTGATGATCTGCCCGTCATCAAGTTTTTTTACAAGGGTTTTTCCATCCGATTTTATACCCGATTTTAAAAAGGGGCCTGTGATAATATTTTCCAGGCCTGTGGAAAATATATTTCCTTTAAATATGGAAAGCTGCCTGTCACTGATGGAGTAAAGCCATTGCAAATCATGGCTTGCAATAACAAGGGTGGCACCCCAATTATCCCTGGCTTTTAAAGAAGCCTTGCGGATCAGTCCGGCACTTTCGGTGTCAACACTTGCAATGGGTTCATCAAGGAGCAGGACTTCGGGCTTTAAGATAAGCCTGGCTGCCATGGAAACCCTTTGGGCTTCTCCACCTGACAATTCATGCCATTTTCTTACGGCAAATTTTTGATCATCAAGCCCGACCGTTAAAAGCGCTTTTTTTACCCTTTCTTTAAGATGCTTTTTATCTTTCCTGATTTTTAGACCATAGGCAATATTTTCAAAAACTGTTCGTTTTAGCAAATAGGGTTTCTGGGTCAGAAGGGTCACCTTTGACCGGACAGTCGGTGAGAAGGGAAGCTCTATGCGCCCTTTGTAAAAGATGTTTCCCCGGGTTGGTTTTTGAGCAAAGGCTAAAAGCTTTAGAAGCGTGCTTTTCCCACTGCCATTTGGCCCGATAAGGCCTGTAATTGATCCTTTTTTTATTTTAAGGTCAGCAATATCCAGCACTTTTGTATTTCCATAATAATGTTGGATATCTTTTAAATGGTATGTTATTTCTTTTTGTGTCATTGTTTTCTTAAAAAAGACAGAGACAGGTTCACAATAAACGCAATCATGATCAAAACAAGCCCCAGGGCAATCCCATCTGCAAATAATCCCTTGTTTGTTTCAAGGGCAATGGCGGTGGTAATCGTTCTGGTATGGTACTTAATATTGCCGCCGACCATCATTGATATGCCAACTTCAGTTAACACCCGGCCATAAGCTGTGACTGCTGCTGCCAGAATGCCGAACCTGACTTCCCAGAGACAGGTAGTAATGATATGGCGCTTTCCAGCCCCTAGGGTGACAAGGGTCAGTTTGAAGTCATGATCTATATTTTCAATGGTAGAGGCAGTGATGGCTGTTACAATTGGGAAGGCAAGGATCGTCTGGCCTATTGCAATTCCTGTCAGGGTGAAAAGTAATCCCAGCTCTCCCATGGGTCCCTGCCGGGAAATAAAGGCATACACCATAAGGCCGATGAAAACAGTTGGAAAGGCAAGCATGGTATCAAGAATCGTTCTTAAATGTTTTTTCCCTTTGAAGTCAAAATATCCGAGAAGAAATCCACAAGGCAGCCCTGCTCCAATGCTTAAGAGCATGGAGCATGTGGATACTTTTATAGTTGCCCAGACAGCCGTCCAGGTCGAAGTGTCGCCGCTTATCAGAAGCTCAATGGCTTTGATAAAGCCTGCAACAATAAAATCCATAAAATCCTTTAATTATTTAGCATTTGGTATAAACAGCTTTTGTCCAAGAAGTCTGAAGTCTTTTATCAAATTCTGGGCATTTTGTGAAGCCATCCAGTCTGAGAATTTAAATGCCAGATCATATTTGGCATTGGGGCAGTTTTTTGGATCAAGTGTTAATACGCTATATTGATTTAAAAGGATGTCATCACCCTCAACCATGATTTTTAAAGGTGCATTGCCGCCTTTTGTGGACTGGTATTTGATATAGGTGCCCCTGTCCGTCATGGTGTAACCATTTCGTTCCTGGGCGACATTGATGGTTGCAAGCATCCCCTGGCCTGTCTGTACATACCATTTCTCTTTGTCAGGCTGCTGGATACCGGCATTTTTCCATAAGAGCTTTTCCTTTTTATTGGTACCTGAATCATCACTACGACTCATGAATGCGGTCTGTTTGCTTTTAACAGCATTGAGGGCATCTGATGTGCTTTTGCCTTTAATTTTTGCCGGATCATCTTCCGGCCCGATGATAATAAAGTCGTTAAACATGACTTCTCTTCTGTCTTTCCCGAATCCACTGGCAATATATTTTTTTTCTGCAGGCGGCGCATGAACCAGCAGGACATCAACATCACAGTTCTGTCCAAGCTTTAAGGCTTTGCCGGTTCCTGTTGCAGTCCATTTCAGGATGATGCCGGTTTCTTTTTCGAAGTGGGGAATGAGATAATCCAGAAGGCCTGTGTTGTCTGTACTGGTGGTGGTTGCCATCATCAGGCTTTCAGTTTTGGCCTGTACACTGATGGCCAGGATCATTGTAAAGATAAGTGCTAAAATACCGGTAAAAATTTTCTTTCTATTCATTTTCAAGCCTCCAATAAAATGTCTAAAATTTGTTTGTCGAAATGAGGTTTGAATATGTTGATAATAGGAAAGAGTCAATAAAAATTTTAGGAATATCAATATAAAATTCAAATAATTACCAATAGTGACTAATTATTACAACTTTATTAATCTTTTAAGAAAAGAGTATGATATTCATTTTCAGAAAGATGCTGTTTCAACTTGTCATTAATAAACAGGTAGATCTCTTCAAGTTCCCGGTCTGACAGTCTTGGAATAAATGTTTTTAAAAATGAGTCCTCAGAAAATTTTTGAAGATAAAACATAA
>JAGLFI010000045.1 GCA_023144585.1 Desulfobacula sp.
AGTGGGTTACACTGGCCATGGATTTGCTTATAATTTCAGTCACTTATAACCACGTGATGACCCCGTGAATGAATACAAAAATTAATAGTTTCTGCAAGAGGCTCTAATTTTTCCCAGATTATTTTTTGAAAACAACTTTACCATGAATCCGATTGTCTATCCATATCAATATATACGGGCAAAGTTGAAATAGAAAATAATGCCTGAAATTTTAACATTGTATCATTTCTCATCATCGTATGATATTTAATAGAATACCAGACCTTCTAAGGTAAACAGGAATAAATTGGGGAAACCTGCCCAGTGTGTATGGGCCAAAAAAAAATAAATTATGGTTAAATTGATATGTACGGCTGGATCGGCAAAATACTGATAATTGATCTGACAAAAAAAAGCATTGAGATTGAGACACCCGGTCTTGATGTTTATAACCGATATGTCGGCGGCAAAGGATTTGGTGGACGGTATTTAAGACGGTGCGCAACTCTGCCCTGGGATCATCCTGACATGGTGATCTGTATATTTACCGGACCTCTTACAGGCACCATTACTCCTACTTCAGGCCGAACTCATATCCTTTCGAAATCACCCCTCACGGGACTTGTGGGAGATTCCTCGGTTGGCGGGAAACTTGCCACTCGGCTTAAACGTGCAGGCTGGGACGGCATTGTCATCAAAGGCAAAAGTAAAACGCCTGTCGGCATTACGATAAAGAATAATCGAGTAGAGTTTAAAGATGCCAGTGAATTATGGGGGCTTGATACAAATGCTGTCCATAAACAGATCAGGCCGGGGAATGCATCTTTAGCATCCATTGGGCCAGCGGCTGAAAATGGCGTACGGTTTGCTTCCATAATAGTGGACCGGCATTTCGCTGCCGGCAGAAGCGGACTTGGACTTTGCCTTGCCCAAAAAAAAATTAAATATCTTCTGGTGGATGGCACCGGTCATTGTAAAGTTAAAGACTCAAAAAAACTAAAACAGGCAAGAGAGGACATCTTAAGACTTACAGCTGCTTCCCCGGCTCTGATGGGCCAGTTCGGATTTGCCTGCCTTGGTACAGGGGCGGTATATGATCTCATGGACAACCGCAGGATGATGCCCACGGATAATTTTCGCCGCACCCGTTTTGAGCATGCACCCAGACTCAATGCAGCCGCCTACACCAAAACCTATGATCCAAAAAAACACGGATGCCTTGGCTGTCATATTCTTTGCAAAAAAATCGGAACAAAAAATAAAAAATCTTTCACCATGCCGGAGTTTGAAACCATGTCTCATTTTACAGCCCTTATCGGCTGCATGGATACCGAGCTTGTCGTAAAAGCCAATGAACGATGCAATTATTTTGGCATGGATACTATATCTGCTGCTTCAACTTTAGCCTGCAGGCGAGAAATAACCGGCCTTGATTACACGCAGGACAATGTTTTATCTCTTTTAGACGATATGGCGCTTGGAAGAGGTGAAGGAAAAGACCTTGCCCTGGGAGCAAAAGAGTATGCAAAAAAAATGGGGGCCCCTCAAGCCGCTATGGTTGTCAAAGGCATGGAACTTCCCGCCTATGACCCCAGGGGGGCTTACGGCATGGCATTGGGATATGCCCTGTCCACCCGGGGCGGATGCCATTTGCGTGCCTATCCCATCAGTCATGAAATATTCAGGAAACCCGTGGCCACTGACCGCTTCAGTTTCAGCGGCAAAGCAAGAATCATAAAAATTGCCGAAGATTTGAATGCTGTCGTGGACTCACTCATCGCCTGTAAGTTTACTTTTTTTGCCGCCGGCCTGGAAGAATATGCCACTGCCTATGAAGCGGTCACAGGAATTGAAACCAATGCCCAGGATCTTCTTAAAAAAGGGGAATGCATTTATTATAACGAACACATTATCAATGCACTGAACAAATTTGATGCCAGGGATGATGATCTGCCAAATCGATTTTTCAGGGAGTCTGGCTCAAGCACAGATAATATCAACATTTCCCCCATTAACAGGGATGCATTTCTGGATGCCAGAAAAAAGTATTATGATATTCGAGGGCTTACCCCTGATGGTCTGCCCCAAAAAAAAAAGCACAAACACTTGGACTTTTATGGAACAACTAGTAAACAAATATGCAGACAAACTGGTTCATGCAGGGCTGGGACAAAACCTTGGTCCTTCTCAACCCTTGATTGGCGGGCTGGACGATACACTTGTCTGGAATCGGACGGCAGATGAAATCAGTGTTTTGGAAGATGTTTTTAAAGGATTGAATATCAATTCTCTGGTTTTTTTAAGACCCAAAGAACCCTATGCCAGCCTCATACGCTTTTTGGCAGAAAGCGCCCTTAAATCCACCCATAAATCCTTTGGTTTGATCCAGCCAAAAGATTGCGAAACAAGAACTTTTCTCCATGATCTGCCAGTGATTAAAGAATTTAATGCAGAGCAAATCGTTCGGGTTTTAAAAAAAAGAAAAAGTGTGATCATTGCACCTGGAAAGAATATTAAAAATTTCAAAGGTCCTGCAATTATTGCCCATGGGCTGGTCAGCCCTGAACAGGGATTTGTAACCATAAGCTCTGTCTGTTTTGCAAGTTTTATTAAATTTTTTACCGACTATCTGGATGCATTTCAAACGGGAGTTGCCACAGATGATGCTCACGATCTGTTTGATGCTGTCATCCCATATTTGGAACCCATACAAAAAAAATTACCCGAGTTTATCCCTTCTCCCTTTCCAAATGAAGAAACTGTTTATTCTGCCATTATTGAGGCCGGTCAAAAAATAGTTGAATATGGACTGGTGGATTCCTTTTTCGGCAATGTATCCTTTTTCTGGAACAAGACGCTTTACATCAGCCAGACAGGAAGTTCCCTGGATGAGCTCAGGGGATGTATTGACCCGGTTCCTTTAGACAACTCCACCAGTGCCGGGATTACTGCCTCCAGCGAGCTGTCAGCCCATCTGGAAACCATTTCCCGCACCGGCTGCAAGGCCATCCTGCACGGTCATCCTAAATTCTCTGTTATTTTATCCATGGATTGCGATCCTGTTGAGAAAGCTGCCTGTGCTTTTAATGAACAATGCCATATAAAATGTCCGAAAAAAAGATTTGTGGCATCCACCCCTATTGTACCGGGCGAAGTCGGTACAGGGCCTTTCGGACTTTGTAATACCTTGCCTTCAGCACTTGAACAGACAAACTCTGCCATTGTTTATGGTCATGGCCTGTTTACAACCGGGAAAAATAATTTTTCAGAGGCTTTTACCACCCTGCTGGAAGTTGAAAATCTTTGCCGCAACATCTATTTTAAAAAAATCCGCCTTTTACGAAGAACTTAATACATGGCTTCAATCAAATCTTTGAATGCCTCGTTGACAAATTTACGTTTGATTTTCATGGTGGGAGTCACTTCACCATCTTCTTCGTAAAGCCGTTTGGGAAGAAGGGTGAACTTTCTGATATTTTCAACCCGCGCAAGGGTTTCATTGACCTTTTTAACTTCCCGGTCAATAAGGGAAATCACCTGTTCGTCACCGGTTAAATCTTTATAGGTTGAAAACTGAATTTTGTTATCCTGGGCAAATTTTACCACATTATCTTCATCAATCATGATCAGGCAGGATAAAAATTTCCGCCTGTCTCCAATCACAACGGAATCATTGATATAAACACTTGCCTTGAGTTTGTTCTCAATATATTGGGGGGTAATATTTTTGCCGCCCGCTGTGACAATAATATCTTTTTTGCGGTCTGTTATTTTTAAAAATCCGTCCACGTCAATTTCCCCCACATCCCCTGTATAAAGCCAGTCATCAATAATAGTTTCAGCTGTTGCTTTATCACTCTTATAATAGCCTTTAAATACCGCTGGAGACCTGACAAGGATTTCGCCATCCTCGGCTATTTTTATATCAACTCCCTTAAGGGCGATGCCAACGGTACCCAATTTAGTTTTAGCCTCGGGTGAAAGGGTGGTAATCCCAGTTCCTTCTGTCTGTCCATACCCTTCAATCAAATTCATTCCAATGGACTGGAAAAAGCGCAAAACATCTTTTGATATAGGGGCAGCCCCTGAAATGGCCACCCGGATATTTTCAAACCCCAGCCGTTTTTTAAGCTTTCTGAAAACTGTAAACCAGGCAATGAAAAACAACCCTCTGTGAAAAAGACCAAGGGATTCAAAATTCATTACATGGTCCGCCCGTATTTTCCCTATTTTCAAGGCAGAATTAAACACAAGCCGTTTAAACCATGTGGCATCCGCCATCTTAATCATGATATTGAATAGTATTTCTCCCAAATCCTGGGGACGGCATATCCAATGGTCGGGGAGACTTCCATCATATTCTGCATGACCGTATCCGGCTTTTCCACAAAGTTGACGATATAGGCAAATTTTAAATGGATAAAAACCGTGAAAAGCCGTTCAAAAACATGGCACAACGGCAGAAAGGATAAAACATTATCTTTTTTATATATGTCAATAATTGACTCAACAGCACTGGCCATCCATGTCACATTTTTATGGGTGAGCATGGCACCTTTAGAGGGAACTGTAGTGCCAGAGGTATAAATAATCACGGCAAGATCATCGGGCCTGACTTTGGCCTGTCTGTCCTTAAACAGTGTTGGGTGCTCGTCAGTGGCTTTGCTGCCTTTTTCAATCAATTCATCAAAGCTCATCACCATGGGGTCTGTAAATGCCAAAAGACCCTTTGTGTCCCAGACAATGACCTTTTTCAACAATGGTGTCTTCTGTCTGAACATCAACCACTTGTCCAGCTGCTCCTCATTTTCCACAAATAAAAATTTTGCATCACAATGATTGACTACATATTCCACCTGCTGCCAGGCATTGGTGGCATAGACCCCGACAGACACACCGCCCACGCACTGAATCCCCAAATCGGCCCACCCATTCAATGGCGTTGTCACCGATAATACAGGCAGCGTCCCCTTTTTCAAATCCCATGGAGACCAGGGCACATCCCACCTTTTTTGCCTTGTCATGGTATTCATCCCAGGTGATATCCTGCCAGATACCCAAATCTTTTATTCGCAACGCAACCTTTGAGCCATTCTGGCTCACCGTCTGGTTAAACACCTGGGGGATCGTCTCAAATACAGTTTCTGTCTTTTTCATCACCATGCTTTCTTTCTTTTCCATCGCTGGTAGCCTTTAGCCGATGTTTCGGATTTTATACCAAGATAAAACTCTTTAACATCCTTGTCTTCTAAAAGATCCTTTGATTTGCCTTTCATCACAAACCGGCCATTTTCAAGGATCAGGCCTGTGGAAGAAATGGAAAGGGCCATGTTGGCATTCTGCTCAACCAGGAGAATGGTAGTCCCTTTTGAATTTCTCTCCTGGATTATAGAAAAAATTTCTTTGACCAGGATGGGAGAAAGCCCTAAAGACGGTTCATCAAGAATTAACAGTTTGGGTCTGAGCATCAATGCCCTGCCTATGGCAAGCATTTGCTGTTCTCCACTGGAAAGTGTCCCAGCCCACTGGTTGCTTCTATCCTTTAAAACAGGAAAATATTTAAACACCTGTTCAATATCCTGTTTTATCTCTGACGTATCTTTCCGGATATAGGCTCCCATCAATAAATGTTCATGAACGGTCAACTCTTCGAAAACTTCCCGCCCTTCCGGCACATAGGCAATGCCTTTGCGGACAATTTCATCCGTATCCTTATGGTGTATGGGAATCCCTTCAAATTCAATGACACCCTTGTCCGGCTGGTCCTCTATCTGACCCATAATGGTCTTTAAAATGGTTGATTTTCCTGCACCGTTATTACCCAGGATTGCTGTAATGCTTCCCTCTTTTACAGCAAAAGAAGCGCCCCTGATAGCATAGACCAAATCATAATAGGTTTCAATATTTTTAACTTCCAACAGATCCGGCATCTTTAGTTTTCCTCTCCAATGTATGCTTTGAGGACTTCTTTATTCTGCTGGACCTGTGCAGGGGTTCCCAAAGTAACAGTTTTGCCGAAATTAATAGCCATAACCCTGTCGGATATATCCATAACCATTTTCATATCATGCTCAATGAGAAGGATGGATATCCCCAGATCATCCTGAACATCCTTGATCCAAAAAATCATATCCTGCTTTTCTTCCGAATTCATGCCGGCACATGGCTCATCCAACAGAAGCAAGGTCGGTTCCAGTGCAAGGGCTCTTCCCAGTTCAATCAATTTCTGCGTCCCATAGGGAAGAGCACCTACAAACTTGTCCCGTATATTCTGAAGCTCTAAAAGATCAATAATTTTTTCCACTTTTTCCCTGTGTTGAATCTCTTCTCTGGCTACAAAAGCAGATTTTCCCCACATGAACATACCTTTGAAAAGGCCTGTTTCCATATGGATATGACGGCCCAGCATGATATTTGCCATGGTGTTCATATTGGAAAACAGTTCAATATTCTGAAAAGTTCTCGCAATACCCATCCTGGCAATGGTATCCGGCTTTTTGTTTTCTATGGATTTATCTTTAAACCGGATATTGCCCAAATCAGGTTTATACAGCCCTGATATGCAGTTAAAAAGGGTGGTCTTTCCCGCACCATTGGGACCGATCACAGAAAAGATCTCACCCTTGTTCATGGTAAAGCTGATATCCTGCAGAGCCTTGATCCCCCCAAAGGAAATAGACAAATGCTCAACCTGGAAAAAAGAGGAATCCATTTACTTAATATCCATCCAGCCCGTCAGCTGTTTTGCTTTTCCACCCGCAAGACACTGGATCAAAAAGGTCTGGGATGTTCCCTGGCGTAAATATATATCATTCTTGCTATAGGGCTTGAAATTGACTTCAGGACCAATCCCTTTAAATCCACTTATTTTTTCCATTACGTTAATAAAGTTTTCCCTTGTCAGATCGCGGCCGATATTGTTCAATGCTTCGATCATGGGTTCGGTGAAAAGAATACCTGCATAATAAAAGATACCCCATCTTTCTTCCTTGGCTGCATATTTATCAAACACTTCTTCTTTATATTTTTTAAGCAAAGGATCATCTGAACCGGGAAGTTCGCCAAAAGTACCGGTGATCACACCTTCCCAAATGCCTTTTGTGATATGTATCATGAACGGACAATCAGAAATGGTGCTGGTACTCATGAATTGCGGTGCAAACTTCATGGCCTTGCTGATACCGACAATCCTTGCTGAATGGCTCACTGTTGTCCACATTAATACCATATCTGCTTTAGATTTTCTTAACTTCATCACATGGGGTTTAAGATCGGTATCTTTGGCTTCCATGGATACCTGTGCAACCGCCTTCATACCATGTGCCTTTAATTCGGAAAGAGCTCCGTTTAGTCCATTTTTCCCATATCCATCATTGAGATAAGCAATGGCGATTCGTTTTTTACCC
Source organism: Desulfobacula sp. (assembly GCA_023144585.1). Taxonomy (GTDB): domain Bacteria; phylum Desulfobacterota; class Desulfobacteria; order Desulfobacterales; family Desulfobacteraceae; genus Desulfobacula. The sequence continues at coordinate 7,386 of JAGLFI010000045.1, forward strand.
ATTTTTTCAATGGCATATTTTACCAAAGCCTTTGCCTCGCCCGCATAAAGCGGGTATACTGCAAACAGGTTTTTCTGAGGAGGATTTATAAACTCCATAGACCCTGTTGCAGGTCCCACCCATGGAACATTTCTTTTGGCCAGATAATCCCGAACCGCTAAACCGGGAGATGTTCCCACACCGCAGGCCCAGGCAAATATCCCGGTGCCTTCCTGGAGTTCTTTCACCCCTGCTTTTGTTTTGGCGGGATTATACCCATCGTTAAACATGTGATAGACAATTTTTCGGCCATGAATACCGCCATTATCATTGATCCATTTAAAATAATCGCCTGTACCCCTGGCCACATTACCCCAGGCCGCTGCAGTACCCGTCTGGGGACCCCATTGCCCAAGATGAATTTCCGTATCCGTCACACCCTCTTCAGCCCAAAGGTTTTGGGCAAAGCTCAACAAGAATGCCAGAGAAACAAATAAAACAAACATTAACTTTTTTTCATTACTTCCTCCTTTTTAAACGATCATTGGTTCTATGTTACGTTCACGTATCCCCGAATTAAAACCCGAATTAAACCTTTTTCACATAATGCCTGGAAAAAAGACCACTTGGGCGTATGCACAACACAAGTACAATAATGACAAAGGCAACCACTGTCTTAAACTCAATGGAAACATATCCGCCAAACAGATTTTCAATA
>JAGLFI010000046.1 GCA_023144585.1 Desulfobacula sp.
AACATACCGTTAACCTTGATGCATGCCTGATATAAGTAGCAAGCATGTCGGTTATGGCATTAAAAAGTTAACTTTTCCTACAGCATCCGGTTTTCAGTAAGCAAATCAGTTGTCATATCTAATTTTCAGCGTTAATAACATTGTCAGTGCCGGTGAGGAGGAAAGATGGGGGAGGTTTCTGAAGTTTTATATATTTAGACCATGGGGGAAATTTTGGACTATTTGATTCGGTAACAGCCTGTCGAGCTTGTCAACAAAAGCGGGTAGTAATGGCGTAAAAAAAGAGGAGTAAAAATCACCGGTAAAATGAACCAAAGTTAAAACAAAAATAATGCTGTAATTAACCGTGTTGTCATTGGATTTATGTTGCGTCATGAGGGCGAATTTTTCATACTGTGAATGGGGGCTGGAATTCGACCGCCATATTTAACAAATTGATCACAAAGGGTGTGATTTGGAACGTGCATGACTTTTGCTTCGCCTAAAAGACCGCCAAAATAAACCTTATCCCCTGCTTTTTTGCCGGGAACAGGGATGAGTCTTGTGGCGGTGGTTTTCGAGTTGATCATGCCAATGGCCATTTCGTCTGCAATAATGCCGGCAAGACATTCAATCGTAATATCACCCGGGATAGGCACCATATCAAGCCCGACAGAGCAGACACAGGTCATGGATTCCAGCTTTTCAAAGGAAAGGAATCCCTTGTCTGCCGCGTTGGCAATATTTAAGTCTTCACTGACAGGGATAAATGCACCGCTTAAGCCGCCAACATGGGAGCTTGCAAAGGCACCCCCTTTTTTAACGGCATCATTGAGCATGGCAAGGGCTGCTGTGGAGCCCGGAACACCAATGCTTGTCAATCCCATTGCCTGGAAAATTTCACCGATGGAATCACCCACGGTAGGCGTTGGCGCCAAAGATCGATCCACCACACCAAATTTAATATCAAGGTTTTGGGCAACTTTCCGCCCGATGAGCTCACCGACCCGGGTGACCTTGCAGGCAGTTTTTTTGATAACTTCAGCAATTTTTCCAAGGGTCAGATCCGACCGTCCCTCAAGATTTTTTTCAATAGCTCTTTTTACCACACCGGGCCCGGAAACCCCAACGTTAATGACAGCATCTGCAACACCAACACCTAGATAGGCGCCCGCCATAAACGGCATATCCTGTGGAATATTGGAAAAAACACACAGCTTTGCACAGGCCAGCCCGTCCTCATCTGAAGTAAGTTCAGCTGCCTTTTTTATAACTTTGGCTATTGCAAGAACTGCGTCCATATTAATTCCTGATCGGGTGGAGGCCACATTTACAGATGCACAGACTCTTTCGGTCTGGGCAAGGACTTTTGGCAGCGCATCAATGAGGGCCTGGTCACCTGTGGCAATTCCTTTTTCTACAAGGGCTGAAAATCCTCCGATAAAATCAATATGGACCCGTTTGGCAATGTCATTGAGCTCATGGGCGATTTCAACCATCTGATCCGAAGAAAAACAGCCGCCAACGAGGGCGATGGGACTAATTGAAATCCGTTTGTTCACGATTTTTATTCCATATTTTTCACCGACTGCATCACAGGTTTCCACAAGATTCGCAGCTTGCTTTACAATCTTTGCCCGGATATTTTTTTTAAATATTTCAAGATCGTGGCTGATACAATCAAACAGGTTAACTCCCAGAGTAACTGCACGGACATCCAGATTTTCATTTCTTACCATTTCTATGGTGGATATGATTTCATGATCATCAAACATTATTTTTTCCTAAATTAAATTTTTCCAAATTAGATTTTATTGATAGCATCAAAGATATTTTTATGTGAATCCAAATATCAAGTTCAAGTTCTTTTGCTTTTTGCCTTAATGCGCCAAACAATTTGTTTGTATCAATATCCGGTGTGATAAACACCTGGTAGGACATGATATTGTCGTTTGGGTCTTGCCCCCCTTTAAAAACTGCCTTCAGATTTTCAATATTGGCATTCAACTGCGTTATTATTTTTGAAAATCTAGCCACAAGCCCTTTTTGATCAAGCCCGATGGTGGTAATTAAAAATGTTTCACCGTTGATATTATCTTCACTGGTTTCATTACCTTCTACAGGGGTGATATGAATAGTGAGACCTGAGTTTTTGGTCTTGTTTTTAAGTGTTTGGGAAAGGGTTACAAAATCAATATTTGATGAGGACTCAATAATAAAAAAACCGGCAAACTGTTCTTGCAGGATCATCTGATTTGCATTGTCAAGATTGCAGCCAAGTTCATATAAACTATTTGAAATCAGAGAAATAATACCCGGTTTGTCCTTTCCAAGGACAGTAATGATGAATTTATTCATTTGTAACCTTTAATAATTTTGTCGTAAACTTAATATGGCTTCCTTGTAATTTTTCGCGTTAAATATGGCAGATCCGGCAACAAAGGATGTGGCGCCTGCCTTGGAAACTGATTTAATAGTGTCTTGATTGATGCCACCATCCACCTGGATGATGGCATCAGGATTTTTTTCCTTAAGCAGTTGAGATAAGGCTTTTATCTTATCAATACTGGATTCAATAAACTTTTGTCCTCCAAATCCAGGATTCACACTCACGATTAGGACAAAGTCAAGCTGATCCACAACCCATTTTATCGAAGATAAAGGTGTTGCCGGGTTTAATGCTACGCCGGCTTTTACATTGAAACTTTTAATCAGCTGAAGACTTCGGTGAAGATGGGTGCAGGCTTCTTGATGGACTGAAATGTAATCTGCCCCTGCTTTGGCAAATTCAGGGATGATCAAATCTGGTTTCTCAATCATTAAATGTACGTCGAGAACAAGATTGGATGTTCTTTTACATGCCTCAACAATGATGGGGCCATAGGTGATGTTAGGGGCAAATTGTCCATCCATGACATCAATATGTATCCAATCTGCTCCTGCTTGTTCAACAGCAGTTAATTCTTCACCAAGTCGGGTGAAATCGGCTGATAAAATTGAAGGGGCGATGATTCCCATAATAGTGTATCTCCTGTGTCGCTGTCCTCTTTCCAAGGATCAATAATAATTGTTCTAACAAGGTGATGGTCAATAAAAATATTAATTCTGGTTCTTTTTCTTAAAGAAACTATAATCTTAATATCAACACCCGGTTTCATATATTCATTATAAAGATTAATTATAGGTCCGAACATGTCAGTTTCAACTCTGACATGATGTTTTAAGAAACCAGGGGCTAAAGAATGAGTTAAGAGGATAACACTGTTGAGTTTATCAGGAGTCATTATTTTGTTTTTTTCCGAGCTGTTGATAACAAGGGTAATGGGCGTATTCCCGGTCACATAGCTGCCGGCCCCGGGTGTATAAGATAAAACAACCCCGTAATCCTGATTTCGATCCACGTTTGAAACGATCTTGGAAATGCTAAGATGGTGATTTTCGATAACCGCAGACGCTTTTTCAAGCTGCAATCCTTTTAGGTCAGGCATAACCATTCCCATCGATTTGGTTCCGCGGCTGACAAGCAGATTGCAAAAAGATCCTTTTAAGACATTGGAAAAAGGCTTTGGGTACTGTGCAATGACACTTTTTTTGTTGGTTTTTAAGGAATAGGTAAACGAGACATGTCCTTTTTTGAATTCGTTTTTTTCAAGAAGGATAAGGGCCTGTTCAAGGGGAATTTGCCTTAAGTCCGGCATAATATTTTCTTTGGCCCCTTTTGAAATATAGATAATAACATCCCGGCCCTTTTTTATGGTGGCCCCTGGCTGGGGGTCCTGGGAAATAACGCTGTATCTGGGAATGGTATCATTATACCGGGTGCCATAAAGTTTTGCATTTAATTCCATGTTGGTAAGGGTTTCTAAAACATAGATAATATTTTTACCGGTTAATTCAGGCAGTATGATTTCATCAGCACTTTGTGTAAAAAGGCGGACCGAGTAATAGGCGATACTTCCCGCAAGGATAAATGCCGTTAGAAAGATAAATGTATATTTTAAAAGCGATTTCAATTAGGATTTGTATTTCCTCTTTAATCGGGCTGCAAAAAAACCATCCATATTGTTTGCCTCGGGATATGTTTTTAATAATCCTTCTTTATTCATTAGCCGGGTCATTAAGTTAGAATAATTATCCAATTTAAAATTTTTATCAATTGAAAAATCTTTTCTTTTATCTAAAAATCTGTGGATCACTTCTTCGTTTTCTTCTCTTTCACAGGAACAGACGGCATAGACGAGGATTCCACCCGGTTTAACCAGATTTGCTGCAGCATTGAGCATTTTTTTTTGTTTTGCTGCAAGCCGCTCAATATCCTTTTTTGAGCGTTTCCATTTTGTGTCAGGATTACGCCGCATTACTCCAAGTCCTGTGCAGGGCGCATCAATTAAAACTCGGTCAAAATAAAAGTCAAAATCCTTAATAGATGTTTTTAACAGATTTAGCGGTTTTGTCTGGATAATATCAATGCCCAGTCTTTTTGAATCTGATTGAAGGGATTCAAGTTTTTTATTTTCAACATCCGCTGCAATAATTATTCCTTTGTTTTCCATCATTTGTGCAATATGGTCTGTTTTGCCTCCAAGACCTGCACAGGCATCCAGAATTTTTTCACCGGGTTCGGGTGCCAGCAACTGGGTGATAATTTGTGCTGCTTCATCCTGAATTTGAAATAATCCAAGTTTAAATGTTTCAAATTCATGGATAGGGAGGCTGGGGTTGGTAAAACTGATCCCCTGATTTGCATAATCCGTCAATTGAATATTTTTTGCAACTAAAGAAAGACTCTCGGCAAGGGTTTCTCTGTCAACTTTTAATGTATTGGTTCGAAGGGTGATCTGGGGAATGGTATTGATTTGTTGACAAAGAGAGCAGGTTGGTTCAAATCCAAAGGCCTGTATCCATTTCTTTGACAGCCATAAGGGCATGGAAAATTTTACAGAAATAAATTTTGATGCATTATTCTTTGCATCCGGCAAAGGAATCTTTGAAAAGTTATCAGCTGAATTTCTTAACACAGCATTCATATATCCGGCAGTTTTTTTGCTTGCAAGTTTTTTTGCAATATTGATGGTTGTATTAATGGCGGCAAAGGCAGGGATTCTGTCCATATACATGATTTGAAACAGGGCGATTCGAAGCAGGTATAAAGGTTTTATATCAATTTTTTCAAAGAAAGTGTTGGAAAATGCGCGTATGATCCAATCAATGGATTCTCGTTGGCGAAGAACACCAAATATCAATGCATTGCAAAGGCTTTTGTCATTTTTAGAAAGAAATGATATCTTTTCTGAATAGCTTTCCAGGCTTTTATCGAGGGAGTGAGAGGCTTTGTGCCAGAAAAGTAAAACATTCAAGGCTATGTGTCGGGGGTCTTTAATCATGCAGGATCAAATTTTACAGGCGGATCAATTTTGTAGCCGCATAAAAATTCCCTGGCTTTCAATCGTTTTCCAGATGTTCCCATCAGTTCAAGGATGATAAGGCTTCCGTTTCCGGTTGCCACATGAATCCCTTCTTTATTGCATTGAAAAATAACGCCGGGTTCTTGATGTGAAGGCAGGTCAGAGGCTTGGGCCTTAAAGATTTTAATTCTTCTGTCCCCAAGATGGGTAAAGGCTCCCGGCCAGGGTGTCATGGCATTAATATGAGCGCAGATCTGTCTGTTCGAAAGATTCCAGTCAATCTTACCGTCCGTCTTTTTCAACATTTTTACATAGGTGGCTTTTGAGTGATCCTGGGGAGTCGGTTCAAGACGATTGTCCAAAACAGCATGAAGGGTCTCTACAATAAGATCAGCGCCGATTAAGCCTAACCTGTCATGGATATCCTGGGCTGTATCATACTCGGATATGGGTGTTGAAGATGAAAGCAAAATATCTCCTGCATCCATCTCTTTTGCCATGACCATGGTGGTAATTCCGGTTGTTTTGTCCATATTCAGGATAGATGCCTGGATGGGAGAAGCTCCCCTGTATCTGGATAAAAGTGATGCATGAATATTAATGGGAAATATTTTGGGAATATCCAAAACTTCATGTGAAAGGATCTGTCCAAATGCTGCAACAACAAAAAAGTCAGAATGAAAGGATACAAGTTTTTCCCTGGCATCTTTTGAATTGATTTTTTCCGGTTGAAAAACATCGAGCCCAAGTTTCAGCGCAACAGTCTTGACAGGTGAAGGTGCAAGTTTTTTCCCTCTGCCCTTGGGCCTGTCCGGCTGCGTAACAACAAGACTGATATGAAAATCATCCTGTGCGGCCAGGTGCTGTAAAGCAGGTACGCTGAAATCAGGTGTCCCCATATATATAATATTGATCTTGTGTTTCACTGATCTTTAAGCTTTTTTGCAAGTTTTTTTTTATAGATAGTTCTTTTTAAGACGCTGATTCTGTCAATAAATAAGATACCATCAAGATGATCGATTTCATGCTGCATGATGATGGCAAGAATTCCATCTGCATCAAATTCAAGTTTTTTCCCCTCAATATTAAGCGCCCTGACAGTGACTTTTTCATATCTCTTAACATCAGCACTGTAGTCCAACACACTTAAACAGGCCTCTTTCTCTGAAATAATACTGCCGGAAGCGGTGATGATTGCAGGATTTATCAATGCTGTAAATTCTTGAATTGAGCCATCATTATCCGGGTTTGTCGCATTGGAATCATAGACGATAATTCTTTTGTTTATATCGGCCTGCGGTGCGGCAAGCCCGACACCCGGTGCATCAAACATGGTTTCACCCATGTCGTCAATCAGTTTTTTTATATCATCATCAAAAGCAGCTCCATCCTCGGTGTCAACCTTAACAGAGGGCTGCAATAAGGATTTTTCCGGGTATGTTAAAATTTTAAGAATGGCCATTTTTTTCTAAGATATCCCTTGCAATTTCAATGTCTTTTTTTATCTGTTCAGAAAGGTCGTGAATATTGGCAAATTTCTTTTCATCCCTTAATTTTTCAACCATATTAACCCTGATCCTCGTATTATAAAGATCATGGTTGAAATCAAGGATATGCACTTCAATGGTAAATATCTGATCACCAAAAGTCGGTGAAAATCCAATATTTGCCACACCCCAGAAATTACCTTTGGCAGTCTCGACAGTGACGGCATAAACACCCAGTTTTGGGCAGAGTTCATCATGAAGCTTAATGTTGGCCGTGGGAAATCCTAACTGGCTCCCGCCACGCTCCCGGCCTTTGATAACTTTTCCCCTGATTTGATAATGCCGGCCAAGATATTTCATGACTTGATCAACTTTTCCTGCCATAACAATTTCACGTATTCTTGTGCTGCTGATTCTTTCCATGTCTGAATCCGTATCATTTATCCAGGGAGAAATAATGGTTTTAAACCCGAGCCTTTTACCTTCTTTTTTTAACAGATCAATGTTACCCAGCCTGTCTTTTCCAAATGAATAATCCGCACCAATGATGATCGTTTTCATCCCTATTTTATTCACAAGGATTTTCTCAATAAAGTCGTGGGCTGTAACCGCTGCAAACGCCATGTCAAATCGAATACACAATAAAATATCTATGCCGCATTTTTCAATGAGTTCAACCTTCTGGTCTTTTCTGGTAATCAAGGGGGGACCTGCAATCCCCAATGCTTTTAGCGGATGGGGTGCAAATGTCATAACAATAGATGTCCCGTTGATTTGTCTTGCTTTTTCTATGACTTGCTGGAAAAGACTTTGGTGCCCTTTATGAACACCATCAAAGTTGCCGATGGTAATGACAGCATTTTTAAACGGGCTGTCAATTTGATCTATATTTTCAATTAATTCCATGTTTACCTTTTCTGTTTGGAACAATAATCTTGACAAAATTCATAAACAAATATATATAGCCTAACTGTCATTTTTAAGCAATCTTTTATTGCCCGATAAGGTGCAGTAAAGTAAGTCTTAGTGCCGAAGTGGCGGAATTGGTAG
>JAGLFI010000047.1 GCA_023144585.1 Desulfobacula sp.
AGCTTTTCAATGATCTCATCGGTGGAGCCTTCAAGCATCTCAGCACCATCACCCATATCCGGTACAAAATAATCAACCCGCTTTGTTTTTGCGCCGGCTTCTCCAACACTATCTGCATCAATACCGAGATCAGATGTTCCTTTAACAGGGATATCAACTTTGGCAACTTTTCTGATACCACGGATTCCTACATAACGGGGCTCATTAATACCTGTCTGGATAGAGAGAACGCAGGGAAGATCCATTTCATTCATTTCCTGGTTACCACCCTCAATCTCTCTGCCCACTGTTATTTTACCATCACCAATCTCAATTTTGTTCACCAGGGATGCATAGGGCATATTCAGCATGGCAGCAAGCATTCCACCCACCTGGCCGGCGCCTTCATCTGCCTGGGCACCTGACAGTATCAGGTCGTAATTGCCTTTTTGGGTTTCAGCCTTAAGAATGGCTGCAATGCCCAACCCATCAGATCCTTCAAATGCATCGTCGGAAAGGAGGATACCATTATTGGCGCCCATTGCCATTTCACGTCTCAGCACTTCTTCTGATTCATCATCACCAACAGTGATAACCGTTACACTTCCACCTACTTGATCAACAATCTGGATCGCTTCTTCAATCGCATAATTATCCCATTCATTCACTGAATAAACCAGATCATCACGATCAAGATCATTTCCCGCACTGTTGAGTTCAAATTCATTCTCAGCAGTATCCGGTACTCTCTTGACACATACCAAAATCTCCATTATTGCCTCCTTTAAATCAATTATCTGTCACAGATTTATTCGTCTTAAAATCCGTCACTCATTTATTTAGTATAAATGTTGCTCCATTAGCTCTGTAAAATCCAACACCTCTATTTCTCCTTCTTTTCCTGCGACCTTGATCGCATCCTGGATATTTACCAGGCAAAAGGGACAGGCAGTTACAATGACATTTGCTCCAGCCTCTGCAACCATATTAACCCTTAAAACACCCATTCTTATCTCTTCTTCCGGTTCATAGAAAAGCATTAACCCGCCGCCGCCGCAGCAAAAGGATCTGTCTCGACTCTTTTCAAGCTCTACTCTGGTTAAGCCGTCAATGGCATCAAGCGCCTCCCTTGGATCTTCATAAAGACCATTGTGCCGTCCAAGATAACACGGATCATGATATACATACACTTTTTCAGGATCCTGGCAAGGTTTAAGATCAAGTTCTCCGGACGCAATTTTTCGGGCAACCACCTGGCTGATATGTTTAACTGGAACAAGGTTATCATAATCATTTTTCAATGCATTATACGCATGGGGATCTGATGTCACAATTTGTTTTACACCACTTTCCATAATGGCTTCAGTATTTTGTTCTTTTAACTCCTGATACAGCATTTCTTCCCCAAACCGGATGACTTCATTCCCGCTGTCTTTTTCCAGTTTACCCAGGATTCCAAAATCAACGCCTGCTTTTTTAAGAATGATGGATGTCCGTCTTGCGATCTCCTGGATTTCATCATCATAGGATGTAATACTGTCTACAAAATAGAGAGTATCTGCTTTATCTTTGGCAAGATCTTTAATCTGCCAGTTTGCTTTAAACTCTTTATCCTTTGCCCAATCCGCCCGTTTTTTCTCCATTTTCCCATAAGGATTACCCCTTTTTTCAAGGGCTTTCAATGGTTTTTGCAGAGATTGAGGCACCATTCCTTCGTCCACCATACCCCGGCGCAAATCAACAATTTTATCAATATATTCAATTCCCAGCGGACACTCTTCTTCACAGGCGCCACAGGTAGTGCAAGACCAGATTTCATCTTCAGTATAGATATCTTCTACTAATAAATTGCTTTTATAAATTTCTCCTGACATGGGGTAATTTTTAAATATTAGATCCCTTGCCTTGATGGTAATAAACCTGGGAGATAATGAACGCCCCGCTGCATTTGCCGGGCACTGATCAGAACACCTGCCGCAATCAGCACATGAGTAGAAATCCAGCATATGTTTCCAGGTAAAATCTTCAAGTTTTTTTACACCAAAGGATTCAAGGTCATCTAATTGATCATTTGAGATTTCATACATAACCGGTTTAATATTGCCCTTTTGAACCCGCATGAAAAACACGTTAAAGACAGATGTAATCACGTGGAAATGTTTTCCCATGGGTAAAAAACACAGGAAAAAGAAAAAGATCAGATCATGAATAAAATAGGTGAAAATGTGAAGCCCCTGGAGGATATTTTGTGGTGCTGATGTGAGCATTGCTTTAAATATCCAAACCAGAGAAAGAGGGGCCAGAAAATGTTCATGGCCGGTATGCTGGAATTCATAGGCCACCTGGGATGCTTCAAAAAGACTTTCTGAAATCATGAGTGTTGCAATAATCCCCAGTACAAAAACAGCTTCAGAGGTATGATCCTTGCCATAGTTTTCCGGCACTGCATATCGTTTGGGTTTAAAAATTCCCCTTCTGACAGCGGCAATGATACAGGCAATGAGCACCAGGGTTGCGGCATAATCTTTAATAAAATTATAGATATCCCCTAAAGGTCCCCCAAACCCGGGCAATACGAATCCATCTGAAAAACCGACAACAACAAGTGATGTAGAGCGAATAGATAAAATTAAGAAACCTGCAAATATACAAATATGAAGTACACCTGCCAGCATGTATCTTGGCTGCCTGATCTGTCCCAGCCAGACAAGGATAAGATTTTTAACACGCTGGCCGATCTGATCAAACCGGCTGTCCGGGTTTGCCCTCATAAGAGGTGCAAACCGCCTGGCCATAATATATGCAAACAGTCCTATTCCGATGACAGGCAAAACAAATGATAATATCACCGCCGGGAATATCCCGAAGAACTTAAAACTTGCCGGACCAATTATTGAAGTCATATTTCTTTATCTCCCAAATATTTTATAACTTAATGAATACAAACTCAAAAAAGCTTTAATAAACCTAAAAGAACACGTCAAGCAAAAAGCCATATTCAACAAAATTTATTTCATTTAAATACTAATTGACATTTATTATCCTTTGACGCCTCTCAGATAAAGATCCACCAGAGGATCTGCCATTGAAACCAGATTATATCTACCGCCGGCTGACACCCAGGTATTGATAACGCCTTCCACTGCGCCTAGAATAAACCGCTTAACAAGACCGACAAAAAGATCCTGGCGAATAGAACCTTCAATCTGCCCCTGCTCAATAATATCTGATAACAGATCCAAATACATTTTTGATATATCTTTAATTTGATATTCAATATCCCTGAAATATCTTACTTCCGACTGAAAAATAATTGCCATATTTTTATCATTTTGAAATTCCGTAAGATGACACCGGATCAAATATCTCAATTTTTCTTCGGCATTTTGACCCTTTTCAACAGCAGCACGCATTTTTTTAAACACCACTGTGGTTTTAAAACTGATGAACTGGTAAAGAATGTCATCTTTATTTTTAAAATATAAATATAATGTTCCGTCAGCCACACTTGCCTGTGTTGCTATTTGTGATATGGTTGCTTTGTAGAATCCATATTCTGCAAACACAGCGCCTGCACTGTTCAGTATCTTATCATACTTATCTGATTTGTTCTTTTGGTCTGATTTGTTCTTTTGCAAACTTGTATCACCCTTCCTTAATGTAAATGAATAAAGATTCATTATTTAACAAAAGATTTTTATAAATGTCAAGCGGATAATTATTATTATAAAATTAATTTTAAAAATTAATTTTATCTTATTTTACAGATAGTTATAAATAGACAAAGTTCCTTTCTCTTAAACCAAGTTTTCATTTTTGTTTAAAAAACAATCCATGAATTAAAATTCATTATTCGATATTTCTTGACTTTACATCCGTTTCGTGTCAAAAGATATAATTAATGTTTTTAACAATGATACAAAAAATCAAGGAGGATGATATGACAATACCAATTAAGTATTTCTCAAACTTTGAAGCCGCTCTGGACCTTGGCAGACCCCCAAATGTAAAAAAACTTTTTCCCAACTCCAAAGCACTTCTTGTCAGTGGAAAATATATTGATCAGGCTATGTTGCTTAAAGGAAATAGTATGACCATTGCCGCCAACGGGCGAAACTCTTTTGTCATTAAAGGCGCTCTTGCGGCTGCTCAACGGGCGAATGCTGCGATTATCATTGAAATTGCCAGATCTGAAGGAGGAACAGGTGCCTATTGTGCAGTGAGTTTATGGAATATTGCCCGGCAGACAGATGCCTTTATGAATGAACTTGGCATTACGATTCCTGTTGCTATCCATGCAGATCATTTCGGCATTAAGAAGTCCGAAGATATTGAACCGGCTAAAACAGAAATTGTGTCTTTGTTTGATGCGGGTATTACTTCCATTGCCATTGATGCCTCCCATATGCCCGATGACCTGAATCTTCTGGCAAATCTTGAATTATTCCCCTATATTCCTGACTGGGCAGGCCTTGAAACAGAAGTGGGTGAAATAAAAGGCAAATTAGGGCTCTCGACAGATGAAGAAGCGCTTTTCCTCATCCAGGGGCTGAATGCCCACAATATTTTCCCCAACTGGATTGCACTAAATAATGGAACAACCCATGGCATTGAAGCCAGTGATACAGGCATCAATGTCGAGCTGACGGCCTCAATCCATGAAGCCCTGTCTAAATATAAAGTCTCCGGTGCACAGCACGGCACCTCGGGTAACAACTCAGAAAAGCTTCGTGATATAGCCTCAAAAACCCGGACAACTAAAGCCAATGTAGCGACTGCTCTGCAAATGATCTCCTGGGGTCTTAAGGTCAATGATTATGGAAATGCACTTCTTGACAATGGAAATTTTATCAAACAAAAAGACAGGGGTGTGACAGAAGATATGTGGGCTCAAATGTTGGCCTATGCCAAAGCAAATGATTTAAAAGGCGGCAATTTTAAGAAACTGAACCTTTCCTTTGAAAGTAAATTGCTGGTCCAGCCCAAAAAAATTCAGGACAGAATGGCAAAAGATGTCGAAGATTTTGTATTTGGTCTGTTAACCAAGGTATTTAACACCACAGATACAGCCCAGATAGTGATAGGCGAAATCTTAAAAAACAAATCCCATGACCCTGGTTTTAAAGCCCAAAAAATTGAATCAGAACGTGAATGGACAAAAGAAAAGATAATGGAAAAAGCTTCAAAAATTACTACTGATAAGGGTCCGGAGGGAGACTTTGACGACTAAAAAAAAAATCTAAAGTTTTAATTTTCTCAGGCCGATAACCTAAGTTTAGAAGAAGATTAAATGCAGATACCGTCATATCAAATACAGAATGTCCTGAAAGTTTACTCGCGACAGCTGACTCAGGGCAAGATACTGAGCAGAAGCAACAAATTTGGAAGTGACATTAAAACTTCTGCCGACAGCGTGACCATCTCCTCTGAAGGTAAGCGCCAGGCTATTATTGATAAAGTCGCTACCAGTATTGTAGACCGAATTATTACGGAAGGCCCTAAAGAAAAAAGCGAAGAAATAATCACCAGCCAGATTGAAAAAGAAATAGGCAAAAAAATAAAAAACAATTTACCTATACCGTGGTGGATGAAAATAATCAAAAAACAACCCACACTTTGTCTGTTGAAGATTCAAAATTTATTGTTAACCGAATGACAGAATTAGCTATAAAAGTTGCAGACAAAAATATGGAGGCATAAATCATGAAAATAACGACTCCCAATTATATCAATCAGACATATGCCAACCCTGCAAACAACGCAACCAGCCAGAACCTGAAAGCACAGAAAACTGCTGATGAAACTCTTAATGATAAATTAAACAGCATTAATATTTCTGGGCGAACCAAAGATCTTCAAAAGATATCTAAAGCCATGGAAACTGATCCTGTAGACAGGCAAAAATATGTGGCAGATATCAAACAAAAAATAGTGGGTTCCTATATGAACGAATTTGGGTAATAGAAATATTTTCCCGGCATTTTTTTCTTTTCTTAATGCATCTTTTAATGACAAAAATACAAAACACCTGATTTTAAAGCCTCTTTCATATGTCCAGAAAACATATTTTTCCTGGCATACCTTTTGCTTATTGTATATTAAGTAAAATAAGGAGACCATTATGACCGACATTAACCAAATAAATAAATCCGCTCAATCTCTTGCTTCTTCAGATACCAAGATTTCGAAAAGCAAGAGAACAGATGCCTTTGAGACTGCTCTTAGCAAAGCCCTTGACAAAACGGAGGCACCCGAAATGGAAGTTATGTCAACAAATCTTAAGGGAGATTGCTTCAATAGATCTGAATATCATTAACTCATCTGATATTGTTTCAGGAAAAATAGACAAACTCCTGGAAATGCTTGATTCATACTCATTAAAGCTTGAAGACCCGAACGTTTCATTAAAAAATATTGCTACGGTTCTTGAAGAAATAAATGAGACTGCAGGCAAGCTGATAAAAGAGACGGAACGTCTGACAGATGCGGATGCAAATTTAAAAAATATTGCAACCCGGACGATTGTCACGGCACAGACAGAATATGTTAAATTTCAAAAGGGAGACTATCTTTCATAAGATTTTTTTGCCTGCTCCCAAAGCAGGTCTTTTTGATCCCTTGGAAGATCTTTAAGCTTGACCTTTTTCTTATTCAATTGAATTTCCATCAACCTGAATCTGCCTTCAAACTTGGCAGTCGAACCAGCAAGGGCAGTTTCCGGATGAAATTTTGCAACTCTTGCCACATTGACAAGGCTGAATAAAATATCTCCAAATTCCATACTTATTTCGTTCTGATTCCCGGATTTTAAGGCCGCTTCAAATTCATTTATTTCATCTTTGACCGTACCCAGCACTTCATAAATATTATCCCAGTCAAACCCTTCTTTAACGACACATTTAGAGACTTTTAATGCCCGAATCAACGATGGCATCCCTTTGGGGACTGCATCAAGTACCGACACCCTTTTCTGCCCATCCCCCTTCTTTTCCAGAGCTTTGATCGTTTCCCACTGCCGGTTCAACTCTTGCTCTGTTGACACCTTTACCTCCTCATATACATGGGGATGCCGGCGAATCATTTTTTTTGCGACCTGGCCAATAACATCTGAAAAAGTAAACTCCTGTCTTTCCTGAAAAATCTCCAGAATAAAAACAAGCTGAAACAGGACATCTCCCAATTCCTCGCAGATATTTTGCAAGTCGTGTTTTGCAATGGCCTCTTCTAATTCATATGTTTCTTCTGCAAGACATTCCCACATGGTTTCAGGTGTCTGTTTTCTATCCCAGGCACACCCGTTTTCACTTCTTAATGTTCGGATAATATCAAACAGTCTGTCTATTGTTTCCAAATTTTAAAAGATTCCTTCCAAGTGTTTCAGAAAATCTTTTTTGCTGTTTTGGGAAATAAACACGGTCATGGCTTTGGATACTTTTGCAATATAAGGAGAGAATTTTGAAGTCTCTAAAATATTTGAACTCTTTGGAAGAAATGTTGTGATCATGATAAAAAGAACTGAAACAATCAATAACCCTTTAGCAGCACCAAAGACAAGGCCGAAGGTTCTGTCAACCCACCCCAGAAAAACAAGTTTTAAAAATTTACGGATCAGTACGGAAACAAGACCGATAATCACTAAAATGGCGCAAAACAAGAGGAAAAAAGCCATAAGATTTCTGATACCGGAATTTTCAATCCATTTCTCAGCATAGACTGTGATCAAAGGATAGTAGGTATAGGCCCCGTAAAATCCTGCGACCACACCGATGATTCCTGACATTTCCCCTATGACTCCTTTAAAGAGTCCCCTTATCAGACAAAACGATATAATGACAATCACAACAATATCAAATGTGTTCATATCCCTCCTTTTTTGCTTTGATTAAAAGCGCTTTTTCAATAACAATTTACACGTTTTTTAGTCAAGATTTTTATTGA
>JAGLFI010000048.1 GCA_023144585.1 Desulfobacula sp.
CTTTCGATTGATACTTTTTCATTGATACAAATTCTCCCAGTCCTTTGTGTTCTTTTGGAAGTACCTTTACAGCCTGTTTACAGAGATCTTCAAAAATGAACTGTAATTGCTCAAGTCCCCGGTGATTGATTGCCTCTGAGAAACTGCTGCGACTAATCCCATCAACCGGAGCTATGTTTTCCTTCGCAAAATCATTATCTTTCAAATCTTGAATTAAGTGCCGGCCTGAGCTGTGCTCCTGAAGATGAAAATATACGAGAGCTTTTAGCTGATCTTCAAAAGTCATTTTTAGTGGTCGATCTCCTCTTGATACGAGTTCTGGTGCAAGCGGCAGTGACCTTAGCAAAGGGACTATGTTGTCAAAAGTGCTGGACTGACTTTTTCTTTTCGGGATTAAAATGTGCGCCATGATAGAGTCCTTGAAATTTAATTTTCAAAGCATGCAAATTTTTTGCGCACATTTGTCAACAATAAAACGACATTATTCTCCATAAAAACAATTATTTTTTCATGCAACAACCTAACCGGACACTACTGATTATTTATGGATGATATTTAAGAATGGTTTTTTATTTTACATGCAATTGCCCTGTGATTCCTTTCTAATTTCTTTTCAAAAAGGAAATCTTGGTATATAGAATGGATTAAATGAACTTGGAACAACCTATTTGTTGATATCAGCAAGGAGAAAAATATCGATTATGGAGAAATCATCAGGGGTTAAAAAAGTCACTTCATTTTTTTTAAGATTTTTAAGGGTTGTTGTTGTCTTGGTGATTGCTATTGCCTTGGCAAAATTGCTTATATCTTTAAAAAAGGAACCTGAGAAAAAAGAAATCGTTAAAACGCCTCCCAGCGTCAAGGTAATGGTGACAACACCTGTTTCAAAAGTCATGACGGTGGATGCATATGGCACGGTAAAACCAAGAAAATTGGTAAAGATTGCAGTGGAAGTGCCAGGGAGAATTGATTATATCCACCCCTCTTTTATTGAGGGCGGAGTTATTGAGAAGGGGGAGGTTCTGATCGGGATTGATCAAAAATCGTATAAACTGGACCGGCAGACAGGACAGGTGCGGATCAGGCAGGCGAAAACAGCTATTGAAAGTTTAAAGCAGGATATCGAAAATTTGAAAAATGATATTCGGCTTTCCAAGGCCAATGTAAGTCTTACCCAAAAAGAACTTAAGAGAGTCAAGGCTTTGACTGAAAATCAATTTGCGTCAAAGAACACCCTTGATAAAACGGAGCAGCAATATTTACAGGCAAAGATTGCTTTGCAGAATATCAACAACAGGTTGTCATTGACCGACACTTTAATGGAGCAGAAAAAAGCCGCTCTTACCATGGCACAGGTTGATTTTCAAAAAGCTGATCTTGCATTGAATAAAACTCAAATAAAAGCCGGTTTTAATGGGTTTGTTCTGGATAAATTTGCTGAAAAAGGAGAATATGTCAACCCTGGCCAGACCATAGGGTCAATTTATCAAAAAGACAGTCTGGATGTGGATGTGAGAATCCCTTTAGAGAAGATGAAATGGATTGAATCCTCTTTTGAAAACGGGAAAACACCGGATGCAAAGGTGATGGTGGCAAATTTTGACGGCATGAAATCATTTGTATGGAATGCTAAGGTCGTTCGGGTAAAGGCAAAAATTGACGAAAAGACAAGAACTTTGCCCATGACACTTGAGATATTGAATCCTGATGTAAAAATAAAAAATATTTTTGATTTAAAACCGGGTACATTTGTTAAATGCAGCATTATCGGAGAGACTTTTGAAAATATTTTTGTACTACCAAGGTATTTATTAAAACGTGATAATATTTTTTTTACAGTGAATGACAGTCATTTGAAAATGAAAAAGGTGAGAGTGTTAAGAAAGTTTGAAGATGAGATTTATATTAATGAAGGATTAGCCCCGGGCGATAAAATTATTTTTTCTCCCCTGCCGGGTGCCATAGAGGGAATGGAACTCACTATCAAACTAAACGGGAAGTAAAATATGAAAGCTTTGGCCAAATGGTCTGTTGAACATAATGTTTCAGTAAACCTGATAATGATCTTTCTCATTGTTTCAGGGCTGTATACTGTCTTAAATATGAAACGGGAAATGTTTCCTCAATTTTCTCTTGATATGATTGATATCGGGGTAACATACCCCGGGGCATCACCCGAAGAAGTTGAAGAAGGGATATGTATCAAGATCGAAGAGCAGCTCAAAGGCCTTGAAGATGTGAAGACAATGCATTCTACAGCCCTTGAGGGACACGGATCGGTATTTTTGGAACTTGCGGCCGGGACAGATATAGATGAAAAACTAGATGAAATAAGAATCCAGATGGACCTGATTGATTCATTTCCTGAACAGGCAGAAGATCCTGTTATCACGGAGATAAAAAATAATGATCCGGCCATATATCTGGCAGTGTATGGGGATGTCGATGAAAAGGTGCTGCGGGATACTGCTGAGAAAATAAGAGATGATCTTGTAGATACGGATACAATTTCCCTTGCAAATCTCATTGGTGTCAGAGATTATGAAATTTCCATTGAAGTGTCTGAAGAAAACCTGCAACGGTTCAATTTGTCTTTTGATCAGGTTGCGGTAGCCGTAAAAACAGGGAGTCTTGATTTGCCGGGAGGTAAAATCAAGACAGAAGGAGGGGAGTTCCTGATCCGGGCCAAGGGAAAACTTTATACTGGTGAAGAATTTGAACAGATTCCTTTGGTCACAAGAGAAGATGGAACCAGTATTAAACTCGGAGATGTTGCAACTATTATCGATGGATTTGAAGATAAGGATATCAAAGCAAGATTTAATGGGAAACCTGCCGCCCTGATTGTGGTAAAACGAACAGACAGTCAGGATACCATTGCTATCTCAAAAACTATCAAGGAATATATTAAAAATAATAAGGATTCCCTTCCTCGCGGCATCACCCTGGGCTATTGGTTTGATATGGCGGAAATGGTTCAGGAGAGGATTGATCTTTTGCTGAAAAACGGTGCCCAGGGAATATTGCTGGTGTTTATCGTGCTGGCCCTGTTTCTTAATCTGGGACTTGCTTTCTGGGTGGCCTCAGGGATACCCATATCGTTTATGGGGGCTTTCCTTATTTTGGATTTTTTTGGTGCCTCCATCAACATGCTTTCTCTGTTTGGGTTTATCATGACATTGGGTATCCTGGTGGATGATGCCATTATTGTCGGGGAAAATGTCTATACCCATTATAAAATGGGCAAATCTGCCAAAGATGCAGTGATTGACAGCATTGCCCAGATTGGCGCACCGGTTGTGATGGCGGTTACCACCACCATTGTCGCATTTACACCTTTGATGCATATTGACGGGATTATGGGTAAGTTCATCTATATCATGCCACAGGCAGTGATCTGTATCCTTGCCCTATCGCTTGTTGAAGCCTTTGTCATCCTGCCGGCTCATCTTAATCATGCACTGACACCTTCAAAAAAGAATAAAACCTTGATCTACCGTATCTGTTTTTCCTGGCTGGATTGGGTGAAAAAAGATGTTCTGGACGTTCATAAATGGGTTCGGGGCAGGACTGAAAAAGGCTTAACCGGCTTTATCCGTTTGATTTATACTCCTGTCTTGAAATATTGTGTTAAAAATCGTTATTTCACTCTTGCCATCGGGTTTGGGATATTAATTGTCAGTATCGGACTTTTGGCAGGCGGGCATGTGCCCTTTGTGTTTTTTCCGAAAACCGACAGCAATTGGATTGTTTCAGAGGTCATATACCCCTTGGGGACTCCCTTTGAAGCCTCGGAAAAGGCCATAAGGCAAATTGAGAAAGGGGCATTTGAGCTCAATGAATTTTTCAGGGACAGGGTGGTTGATGGCGAAGATTTGATTGTTAATAATTTTTCCCAGGTGGGTATCATCCCCAGGAGGGACTGGAAGCCTGGTGTATATGGAGGACATTGCGGGGAAGCATGGATAGAGGTGCAAGCGGCTTCAAAACGGCCTGATATTTCTGCACCTGAAGTGACGGCCAAATGGCGTGAGTTGACAGGAGATATCCTTGGGGTAGAACAGTTGACTTTTTCAATTATCGGCGGTGGGCCTGGTGGAAATCCAATAGAGATCCAACTGAAAGGCAATGATCTTGAGCAGCTTCAACTTGCAGCAGACGCATTAAAGGATGAGATTGGCAAATATCCGGGAACCTTTGACATAACGGATAATTTTCGACCCGGCAAGATGGAAATGCAGATTCATATACAAAAGGGAGCCAAATCTTTAGGGATCACCATGGCTGATATTGCCATTCAGATCCGGCAGGCTTATTATGGAGATGAAGCTTTAAAAATTCAAAGGGGTAAAGATGATATCAAAGTAATGGTACGATATTCTCAAAAAGAGAGAGAATCTGAGTCCAGTATTGATGACTTAAGGATTCGAACCCATGACGGAAGGCAGATACCATTAAATCAGGTGGCCCGGATTGAAATGAAAAGAGGGTATTCAACCATTCAAAGGATAGACCGTAAAAGAATTATTACGGTTATTTCCGATATTAATGAAGATATCGCTAATGCGAGGGAAATCGTTGAAAACCTTAAACATAATTATTTAAATAGTCTTGTTAACCGGTTTCCCGGGGTGACTTATGACCTGGAAGGCCAGGCCATAAGAACCGAAGAATCCCTTAACAGTCTGAAGGTTGGTTTTTCTCTTGCAGCAATGATTATGTTTTTGCTTCTTGCCAGCCAGTTTCGATCCTATATCCAGCCGGTCATCATTATGACCGCCATCCCATTTGGCCTTATCGGTGCCATAATCGGGCACTATTTCATGGGCCTTGATATTACCATGATCAGTATTTTTGGAATTGTAGCCCTGTCCGGAATTGTAGTGAATGATTCTTTGATTTTAATTGATTTTATCAATTCAAAGGTCAGGGGAGGGGCACGCCTTCTTGATTCTGTCATTGAAGCCGGACAAAACAGGTTCAGACCTGTTTTGCTGACCTCGGTGACCACAGTTGCAGGTCTCTTTCCACTTCTTTTAGAAACCAGTTTTCAGGCACAGTTTTTAATTCCAATGGCGGTCAGTATCAGCTTCGGTCTGATGGCAGCCACTGTGTTAACCCTTGTTTTTGTCCCATCTTTGTATGTGGTTATCAATGATATGGTAGGCATTTTTATTGCCGGGGATGATGAAAACGTATCAGATGAACCCGAAACAGCAATACCCCAGGTAAACAATAGAGATTAAAATCTGTAAAATGAATAATATATTTAATAAAAATTTTTGGATCAACCAGTGGGAAAATGATAAGAAGAACGATACTTACAATGTTCATAAGGGGTTTTCTACCAGTGAATACTGGGACAAAGCAGCTGCGACTTATGATCAGGATAAAATAGAAATCCAAAATCGTCGACTTGAAAAGACAATATTATTTTTACAGAAAAGCAATCTTTTATTTGAGGGAATGAAAGTCCTTGAGATCGGGTGCGGGACTGGAATGGTTGCAATAGAGCTGGCAAAACGAGGTGCACAGGTGACAGCCCTTGATTTTTCTACAGGTATGCTGGAAAAATTCAAACAGAACATTACGCCTGATATTGCAGAAAATACTATTGTCCTTCATGAAGACTGGCACAAAATAGATATAGAAAAAAAAGGGTGGAAAAAAAAATTTGACCTTGTTATAGCATTCATGTCTCCGGGAGTAGCAAGCCCCGAATCATTTTTTAAAATGATGAGCTGTTCTAAAAAAGGATGTGCCATTCGGGGATGGGCTGCAAAAGGGAACCACCCGATTCTTTCTGATTTATGGGAAAAAATAATGGAAACAGCTCTTGAGGATAAGCCCCAGAGTATTTTGTATAAAATAAATCTTTTATTCTCTTTGGGCTTTTTTCCGGAAATTACCTTTGATACCATTGAATGGAACCAGACAGCCTCTGTTAAAGAAGAATTTGGCCGGCAGATAGCCTTTTTTAAAAAAGTAAGTAATAAAACCCATGGTGAACTTGAAAAAATCATTCATCCTTATCTTGAGAGTATATCAAAAGACAATTATATTAAAAGGAAGCATAAAGGCCTGACAGCCACGGCAATCTGGAATATTGATTCAAGATACCCTTAAGCTTACGGCTTAAATTAGTAAATCACCCGGGTGGTTTCAGCATCAAACAGGTGTATCTCTTTAAGGTTCAACCCTCCTTTGATTTGAAAGTTGGCTTAATATGTCATGCTCCGTGCTGGTTTATAAAATGTAGAGCGTTACTTCCCGAGCATCCGTTCAATGGTGTCTATCATTTCCTGGATCTTAATAGGCTTTGCCAGGTATTCGTTCCCTCCTACTTGTGAGCCCATTTGAGTTATCTCTTCTTTGCTCACAATTGCGGTTAAAAACACTATGGGTATGGGTGACAGCTCAGGATCTTCTCTGAGGAGCGCAGCAACACCCCCACCATCAAGCTCAGGCATCATAACATCAAGAAAAATGATATCTGGTTTAATTTTTTTGACGGCTGCAAAGGCCTGCGTACTCTTGTTTACAATATAGGTCTCATAGTCTCCAGAGCGATCCAGATTCATCTTGGTCGAGTAAATGCGACCTCATCATCAACGAGTAAAACTTTTCTTTTCATGACTTCACCTTTTTCTGTATTGGTAATGTAATTTTCACAACGGCCCCTCCTGAATCTCGATTAGTCAGGCTAATGTGTCCATGGTGCTGTTGAATAATTTTCTGCGATATAGCCAGACCCAGCCCTGTTCCCTCACCGACTGGTTTTGTGGTAAAAAAAGGATCGAACAATTTAGCAGTCTGCCCTTCTTCAATACCAGGTCCGTTATCTGTCACTTCAATCACTATAACCTTTTCACCAGCCAGAAGACATTCACGAGCAACCTCAGCATTTTTTTGATCACTGATTGTAAACAGTTTGCTTTGAACAGTAATTATACCTTTTCCACCCATTGCCTGAACACTGTTCATAAAAAGGTTTATGAACACCTGTTGCAATTTTAATTTATCAAGATACATTGCCGGCAACTTGGAATCCAAATCGGTTGTTACAGAAATATCATTCTTATTGAGTTCATATTCAACAAGATGCAGGGATCGCACAAGTACATCATTGATGTCTCCGGCAGCCAGACTCAATTCAGCATCCCTCGATAAGTCAAGTAGTTCCATAATGACGCTGTTAGCACGGGATATCGCATCATTCATGTCATCGAAGACCTGTTGTTCCATGCTTTCCGGGTCGCTCTCGTCGGCACTGAGAAAATCAATTCCCATTTGAATGACCGCAAGGGGGTTTTTCACCTCATGGGCTACCCCGGAGGCAAATGTCCCCACCGTCCGCATTTTTTCCGCCTGAATAAGCTGCTGCTGGGCGAGACGGAGAGCTTCTGTTCTCTCCCTGACTCGTCGTCTCAAGGTAATGTTCCAGGTGATTGCGCCGCCAAGGATATGAATAAAAAAGAGCACTCCACCAATAACACTGTATTTAAAGACCAGATTATCCCATAAACTTGGCTGTTTCAGACGTATCCATTTGTTAAGGATCTTAGAATGTTCCTCAGCACTGATGCTGGCAACAGCCTTGTTCAGAATAGATACAAAAATCGACCAGTCTTTTCGGACTGCAAAACGCAACTCGACAGGCTGTTACGGAACTAAATAAAACCTTAACTACTTGAAATAATATATAGTATTCAAACTATTCATTGTTTTTTATCGCGACAAATGCTATTATTTCCTGAAACCATCAATGACTATATTCCAGAAGGCCATTTAG
>JAGLFI010000049.1 GCA_023144585.1 Desulfobacula sp.
CCACCATTGCCGAACCCTCTCTTATCGCCGTGGCTTTTAAGGCCAAAGAGGTGTCAGCCGGGACGATCAAACAATGGGGCTTTAGAATCACGGTCGCTGTGGGAGTTGCTTTTGGCATAAGCCTTGGAACATTTCGTATTGTTACCGGCACCCCACTTTATCTTTATATTCTTGCGGGCTATATGATTGTTATTGTGCAGACCCTGTTTGCCCCGAAAAGTATCATTGCCCTGGCGTATGATTCCGGCGGGGTCACTACGTCAACAGTAACAGTGCCACTGGTGGCAGCACTGGGTCTTGGATTGTCTGCCACTGTACCTGGACGCAATCCTGCCCTGGACGGTTTCGGCCTTATTGCTTTTGCCAGCCTTTGTCCGATTATAACCGTTATGGGCTATGCTCAGTTTATGCAATGGCTAACAAAACGCAGCACAAAAAATATGGAGAACCCTAATGCGCTTTAAACTTATTTTATCCTCGGTAAAAGCCGATATCACTGATCGTATTGTTGATGCAACAAAAGGAGCCGGTGCTACTGGAGCAACAATCATACCGGCCCGGGGGACTGGCATCAAGGAAGCAAAAACTTTTTTTGGCCTTTCTCTGGAGGCACAGACAGACATTATCCTGTTCCTTGTGGAAGAGCATCTTGTCGTCAAAATCATGAACACTATAAAGAAAGCAGGGGAATTCCATAAACCCGGGACCGGCATTGCCTTTGCCATTCCAGTTGAACATGTTGCGGGTCTGGAAAGCCAGATGGAAAGATTTAAAAAAGAAGTTCGGGAAAGCTATTTTTAAACAATACATTTATTATATAAAGGAAGAAAATTATGGTATCTGACAACCCCACAATAATACGGGCAAGGGATGCGATGCGTAAGGGAATTGTTTCCATTGACGGCATGGCTACTGCCAGGGAGGCTGCCGCTAAAATGCGGTCTGAAAAAGTGTCCTGTCTTCTTGTCAAAAAAAGGCATGCAGAAGATGCCTGGGGCATACTGGCCGTGCAGGATTTTATTAAAGGGGTGATAATGCTGGGCCGTTCCCCGGATGACGTGCATGTCTATGAACTCATGACAAAGCCTATTATTACCGTACCGGCTGACATGGATATCCGCTATGTCGCCCGTTTGATTTACCGGGCCGGTATCCGAAGGGCTTCAGTGGAGGATGGAGGGAAGCTTGTCGGTATGATTTCTCTTTCCGCGTTGATTCTTGATAATGATTTTTTTTAATGAGACAATTTTTGAGACACACTTGAGACAGATATGGTATTATACCGATTTCTGATAAAAGTAACCTGCTTAAATAATTGGAGTATTTGATACCTGATAAAATTAAAAACAGTGTGGCATAATTTATGCTATACATAAATTAAATAAGTTTTTAAGGCCTCATTAGGTATAGTTTTTTAATCAAATATTAAAAGGGAAAATCATGAAAAAAGTATTGATAGCGTACACCAGTAGAACCGGAACCACAGAAAAAATGGCTAACTATTTGGCAGAAGGTATTAGAATGTCGGGGAATGAAACCCAAGTTGTAAAAACATCATTACTTAAAGAGAAAGATTTGTCTGGATTTGACGGGTATCTTTTTGGATGTCCTACCTACCACAAAGATATGACAGGAGGGATGAAACAATTTCTTTTTTTAGTTGAAAAAGCCAATTTAACAGGGAAGCTGGGAGGTGCTTTCGGATCACATACCCATAGTGGCGAAGCAGCACCCATGGTTTTTGACACCATGCAGTATGTGTTTAAAATGGATGTGTTGGACCTTGGACCTTTAAACTTGACCGAAATGGTAATGGAGACAGATGAAGGAATGAAGGCCTGTCATCAATATGCTAAGGGTTTGACTGAGAAATTTTAAGGATAAAATATTTTATCTAAAGAGTGTAAAGTTAAGTATTGGCGGGGGATAAAAGAACTCAGTGAAAAAAATGTCTAATTGTTAAAGCAAAAGCATTGGGTTCACCCCGTGGGAAATGAGAGGTAAAAATAATGGAAGCATTCCTTTATACAGCAGAAGAGCTTTATGACCTTATTTTTATGGATTCAGCCGATTTTCTTTTGCTGGATGTTCGTAATAATGAAGAATTTGAAAAATTTAATGTGGAAGGACCTTATTTAAAAGAGACGTTAAATCTACCCTATTTTGAATTTGTGGAGTTTGAGGAAGAAAGTATAAAAAAAGTACCAAAGGGCAGAAAAATCAGAATTGTCTGTGCCAAGGAAGGCTCGGCAAAGTATGTTGGCGATATCTTGACAGGAGCTGGGTTTGATGATGTTGGATACCTTGCAGGAGGGATCGGTACCTGGGCGGATTTGCTCAAGCCTGTTCTGATTGAAAAAAATGACCGGTTTGATTTGTATCAGTTTGTTCGGCCTGGTAAGGCCTCTTTAAGTTATGGGTTGGTGTGTGGAAAAGAATTCTTTGTTTGTGATCCCGCCAGAACATCTGAATTCTATCTTGATTTTGCAAAGGACCATCATCTTGAACTGACAAAAATTTTTGAAACCCATCTCCAGGCAGATTATATTTCCGGAAACAGGGGGATTGCCAATGCCGTCAAAGCAGATATTGTCGCCCATGAAGATGATTTTTCAATGGCTGTTTTTGATTATACCACTGTTAAGGATGGAGATGTTATCAGTTGCTCTAATGATGGTGTCCTGGTAAAGGCAATCCATACTCCGGGACATACTCCCGGGAGTATGTCCTATTTGATTGATGACAAGTTCCTTATTGCCGGGGATGCAGTGTTTATTAAATCTATTGGAAGACCGGACCTGGGAGGCAAGGTGGATGAATGGTCTGGGTTCCTTTTTGAAACCATTAGAAAAGTTATCTTAAAAATGGATGATAATCTCAGTGTGTTACCTGGGCACTATATGGATTGGTCAGAAATGACACCCGAAGGACAGTTTATAGCATCCCTTGGGGTGATTATAAAAAATAACAGTGAAATTTACAATTGTGATAATCTGGGAGAATTTACCGATTTCATCAAAGCCAATATGAGAAAGCAACCTGATGTTTATGCTGAAATACGAAAAATTAATGCAGGGCTTATTGAACCATCTGAAGACGAGCAGAAGACAATGGATATTGGTAAAAATGAATGTGCTGCCAGTACTTGATAATAATTTTAGGACCATTAAACTTAAATATAAAAATTTAGAGATGAAAAATGGATGCTGAAGACAAATTAAAAGAACTTGAAAAAGAAATCAATGCCTTAAAGGATACCGTTGTTAAATTTGAAAAAAATGCACCGGAGAACAAGCTGGCCATGGTGGTCTTCAGTGGAGATCTCGATAAGGCTCTTGCTGCCTTTATCATTGCCACGGGTGCGGTGGCAATGGGCATGGAAGTGGTTATGTTTTTTACTTTCTGGGGTGTTCCTTTGCTGCGTAAAAAAGAGGGTACCTCGAAAGGTAAGGATTTTTTTGGAAAGATGTTTGGTGCCATGCTTCCGAAAGGTGCTTCAAAAGCCAAACTTTCTAAATTGGATATGGGTGGGATGGGTACCCAGAT
Organism: Desulfobacula sp.; assembly: GCA_023144585.1. Taxonomy (GTDB): domain Bacteria; phylum Desulfobacterota; class Desulfobacteria; order Desulfobacterales; family Desulfobacteraceae; genus Desulfobacula. The sequence continues at coordinate 3,547 of JAGLFI010000049.1, forward strand.
GATGAAACATCTTATGAAGAAAAAAAATGTTGCCTCGCTGGATGATATGGTCAGTCTGGCTGCTGAACTTGAGGTAAAAATATATATTTGTGAGATGTCCATGGATCTGATGGGATTCAGCAGATCGGAAATAATAGATTATCCTGACCTTGGATTTTCAGGTGTTGCAAAATTTTTAGAAGAGGCCGGAACAAGCAAGGCTCAAATGTTTATATAGATCCGATGTGAGAAAACTAATACAATTTATACTGTTAAAAATGTGTTAAATAGGAGAGAAAAGATGGGCGATGAGATTAAAACTGTAAAATCTCTTGATTTGACAGGGCTCGCATGCCCTATGCCGATAGTGAAAGTCAGCAAAGCCATTAGGGAAGTAAATCAAGGTGAAGTACTTGAAGCACTGACATCTGATTCCGGAGCATTAGCTGATTTTCCTGCCTGGGCCAGAACCAGCGGTAATGAGATTCTAAAAACTGAAGCTGAAGGGGAAAATACCCGATTTTTTATAAAAAAGAATTAGTTTTATCAAGAGAAAGATGATGATGAATAATCGCATCGTATTATTTTGTCTGGTGTCATTGGTTTTATCGGCTGCCATAGTTTTTGCTCACGGTCAGGGCAGGGAAGAAATTAGTCTTCATGGCGGGAAAATGGGAGATATTACCTTTCCCCATCATATGCACCATGGTGTTGTCAATGACTGTATGGTGTGTCATAAAGACTTCCCTATGGAACCCGGTGCACTCCAGACATCGAAAAAAGCAGGAACACTTAAGAAAAAACAGGTCATGAATAAAACCTGTCTCAAATGCCATCGAGACAGAAAAAAAGCAGGTAAAGCATATGGACCTGTAAAGTGTTCCGGATGTCATATTAAATAAAAATTGTTTATTTGCAGTCCGAATGATAAGATTTTATTTTTAATTTTCCATTTTGGGGATATTGATGAAGTTTTATGATAACATTCTGTCTTTTTTTGCGAGAAGTGAACACTCATTTTTAAAAAGAAATTTTAAAGATCAGGATGTTGAGCCCTATTCTTTATTATATTATCGTTCCAGGATTCTTCTTTCCTTTCTCATTGTCAGCCTTTTGACCGAGTTGCTGGCCTATATCCCGGCTGTTTATCTTGCAGTTACCCAAAAGCTGTGGATTCTTTTAATTATTGACACTGCTGCTGGGGTATGGCACTGATTCTATTGTTGTTACCAATTTTTTCTTTCTGGCAGCGGTCCAGTATTGCGGCTGCTATTCCCTATATCGTTGGTTTTTTCATTATTATCAATGTGGGTCCATTAAGTGGCGGCCTTACATGGTTGTTTGCATTTGCAGTGATTGTCGGTGTGCTTTTAGGCTTAAAAGCAGCGCTGACTGCTGTTATCATTAATGCTGTCACTATTATTGTATTGGGATGGCTGGCCAGCACCGGAAAAGTTCATCTTGATTTTCTTTTTTTCCAATCGTCCAAGGCATTAATTACTGCGGGGGCCAATTTTGTATTTTTAAATGCCGTGGTCGCTGTAGGTGTTTCTGTTTTGATTAAAAGCCTTGAGATCACAAACCTTAAGGAAAAAAAACTTGCATCCAGCCTGAAATCAGAACAGCTTAATCTGCTGGAAGCTAAAAAAGGGCTTGAGCTGGAAGTCCATGAACGCAAGCAGGCACAAAAATACCTCCAGGAAAGCCAGAAAAGATATCAGACGCTTTTCGAATCTGCCAGTGACGTTATCCTAATCCTCCAGAAAGATTTAAAAATTATTGACTGTAACCTGAAAACAGTGAAAATTTTTCAGAAGGATAAGAATGCGATTGTTGGATCAAACATGAAACAATTTTTTCCTGAATTTCAAGCCAATGGAGAGTCTTCTGCCAAAAAAATTCATAAATTATTAAAACGTTTTTACCAGAAAGGCTCTATTTTGTTTGAATGGTCTCATGTCAACAAAATAGGCATGGTGTTTGATGTTGAAGTCAGTCTGACCCTTATTGAGCTTTTAGCCAAGACTCATATTCTGGCTGTTATCAGGGATATTACCCAGCGGAAACGTCTCCAGGATATGATGTTTCAAAATGAAAAAATGTCTTCCATTGGCGGACTTGCTGCCGGTATGGCCCACGAAATTAACAATCCCCTTGCCGGTATTATCCAGAGTATCGATGTCACTTTCAACCGCATGGACAAGGATAATCCGGCAAATCAGACCATTGCAGCAAAATTTGATTTTTCAATGGATCAGATGTCGGCTTATCTTGAAAAAAGAGGTATAAACCGATTTTTGGCATCAGCCAGGATGGCAGGGGATAAAGCTGCCAAGATTGTCTCCAACATGCTCTCGTTTTCATATCAGGGCCAATCTGATCTTGAATCAGTGGATATCTGCGAATTAATGGATCTGACCATTGAATTGGCACAAAATGATTATGATTTAAAGAAAAACTATGATTTCAGGCTTATAGATATTCAAAAAGAATATGAATCTAATATTCCCGGGGTCCTGTGTGAAAAAATCAAGATTTAACAGGTATTTTTCAATTTGCTGAAAAACGGTGCCCATGCGATGGCAGATCATTTAAAAACCAATGGTGGAAATCAGAAAATGATATTCTTCCTGCGAATTAAAAAGGCAGGCCCGGATATCTGTATTGAAATAGAAGATAATGGTCCTGGCATGAATGATATTATTGCCAGACAGATTTTTGAACCCTTTTTTACAACAAAGGCGGTGGGCGTTGGGACCGGGCTGGGCTTATGGGTCTCTTATTCTATTATTCATGAACATCATCAAGGCTCCATCATTGTTGAATCCACTCCTGGTCAGGGAAGTTGTTTTAAAATCTTATTGCCTATTTCCTCGGAAAACCAATCGTCTAAAAATATTAGATAGGATATACATCACTTAAGAGGAATTTTTGCAACATATCTGGTTGACAGGAAAGGTGTTGTTTTTTTAATATCTAAAATGATAACAAAGGGAAAAATTATGGCACAGGCTTTATTAATAATAAATTCAATTATTATGTTTTTCTTCTGGCTGGCTGGCATAATTGTGGTTACTCCTGCTTACAATCAGTTTGTTCAATATGGGGAAAGCGGCGGGATAATGCCAGGTTTGACACAATTTATTATTGATTTCAGAATATTCTTTGCAGGTGCTCCCATAATATGGCTTTTTGTCTCTTTTGGAGTCTATCAAATTGTGAAAAACAGGCAAGGAGACGATCAATTAAAGATTCTATTACTATTTAGCTTGTTGAGTATTGCAGTTGGTTTTTCCATGCTGATCATTTTTGAGCTTGCAGCGATACTTCCTTATCTTTTAATCGGGGTTGGCGGTTAAGGGAAAATACTATAGGGCATACATAAATTGAAAAGAAAATTTCAGGATAATAAAGGTGAGATAGGCCTGTTTCGTAATTTAACATTTTCAACGGTAAAAGCTCTTATCAATGTTGATGATAAAAGTGTAATTGTAATGTGGCTAAAGGATAAAGATTCCAGCCGCTGGTTTCGTCTGTTTTGCGATGGTATCTATTGCGGAATTGATCAATATTCAAGTGACAGATCTTTTGATGATATGGATGATGATATTCTTATGGTCGATCATTCCGCCTGGTTTCAACATAAAAAAATTACTGCAGCTTTTGTGAACTCTGACAATAATGATTCTTCCTGTATAAAGGTCTCTTTAAAATTTAATCAATCACAGTGCCAGCTGATCTATCAGTGTCAATCAGAACAATGTGACCTTGTATTTATTGATCAGTAATAAAAAGCACTCAGGTGAAGGAGAAATGATAGGCGGTATTTTTATTTATGTTTTTTTTTAATTTTACTGATTCCTAATATTGTTTTTAGCACAGCACAGGAACCAGACACACTTTTATATAAATCCAAATCCTATGACCTGTACGCCACTCCTTTGGGTGCATATTTTCATAAACAAGGCCATGGTCCTGCTTTTGATGTTGAACGATCTAACAACTGGCGCGGTTATGTTGCAACCTGGTCTATTTATAAGGGGCATCTATATCTGATCAATATTTATGCCTCTGTCGATAAGAGAAAATTTACTCTCACAGACCTGTTTCCAGGTGCTGAAAAATCCGTGAAAGCCGTCTGGTATTCCGGTACTTTAATCATTCCACAAGGTAAAATTATAGGCTTCAGATATCGACAGGCTGTTACCGAAT
>JAGLFI010000005.1 GCA_023144585.1 Desulfobacula sp.
CACTATCAAATCCGGTTTCACTATTGTAGCCTGCCTCAATATCTCCCGGGCCGGCAGTCCCACTGTCACATCAATAATGTAATCAAGCTTCTCATCCAGGTATTTTTCATAATACGTTCTAATATCCTCGGTTACCCAGGCGATATAGTCTTCATCAACATCAACTCTTTCCTTGGATTTCACATCCACGATGACCTGGCTGTAACCTCTTGACGGCACTCCCATAACATGAAAAATATTCAAGTGGGACTGGTAACTTTTGGCAATGTTAAAGGCAACCCGTGCCGCGTGATCGCTGGCTTCGGTTGCAGATGTTGCAAATAAAATTTTTTTAAACATATCAAACCCCATTTCATTAAATGATCAAAAGGCTCTATTCCTCAGGTTTTAAATGCTCCGGAATATCCAGCATTTTTATGACTATTGGTTTTAAAAACGACCATCGAATCCCGATCTCATATTCTTCTTCAAGATCCCGGATAGCGTCCCAGCAATTATGGCAGGGTGCAAGAACAAGCTTTGCACCGGTGGCAAGGATCTGGTCTCTTTTTGTGATCAAGGCAATATTTCGCTGCTTTCTAAACTTACCGATACCATTAAATCCGCCGCCTCCGCCACAGCAATAATTGTGCTCTTTATTGGGAGACATTTCTATAAAATACCCCGGTTCAACAATATGCTTGATAATGTCCCGTGTTGCTTTCTTAAGCCCCTGATTTCTAATGTAATTGCATGAATCCTGCAACGTTACAGGCTCTTTAATTCTTTTGGAAGGATCAATTTTTAATTTTCCTGTATTGAGTGCCTCTGCCAGCCATTCTACATAATGGATGGATTCGGACGGTGGTTGACCATTCTTTCGTCCTGCCCAGTATGGTCCTTCAATGACGGTAGCCCTGTGGGCATGACCACACTCGGTTCCTATCATCCGTTTGGGCTTTAATCTTTCCATGGCCTCATACACGCTTTCTACTTGCATCTTACAGGCCACCCAGTCTCCGGCAAACATGGCAAGACTTGTCTCCTCCCATCCTTTGGAAGGAACCGTCCAGTTCTCACCAGCTATATGGAAGAGAATAGCCGCTTCGGCAAGGTCTTCGGGATAATGCTTTACTTCTCTTGCATTCACCGTATACATGATATCGGCACCTTCTATATCAACCGGAACGGTGAGCCCGGGATAGTCATCTTCATACTCTTCAACCATCCATTCAAAGGTATCGACAAAATCTTCATTTGTAATATCCATCTGAGCCCTGTAAACTCTGTGCATTCCCGCACCGATTTTCAATTCCCAGGGCACAAATCCCTGCTGGTACAAAAGGCCTCTCAGATAGCCAAACATGATACCGGTATCAATTCCATGGGGACAATACATGCCGCACCTGTTGCAACAGGTGCATTTTGCCCATGCAACCTCCATAGTATCCCGCATGAACTGATTATCAACTTTCCCCTTTCTTTTGATAATTTTGCCAAGAGTGGACTGGATCTTATATGCCGGGACCTGTTTGGGGTCCCTGCCATTGACCTGGTAAAGAAAACAGGATTCGGCACACATTCCGCAATGGGCACAAATTTCAAACCAGGTTTTCATCCGGGATTTAAAGGTATTCTGTATGGTCTTCCACAAAAGATCGCTGTCAACCTCCAGCGCCTTCATTTCCTGGTAATATGTATTCCCGCTGGTATCTGCCAGCAATGTATTAATACCTTCTGCTGTATCAACAGGCTTTTTATTGCAAAGTGTTCCTTCCGGCATGGATTCAATTCTCCTTAAATCTTAAATGGCATAGGTATTCATTACCAAGCCATTTTTGTCCCTTTCATTCCTCCCCTCTTAATCCCAAAATCCATTCCAAGCTGGGCACGGGATGCAAAAAACAAGAAAACATGAGACAGCTTGGTAAAGGGTATGACAATTAAAAGAAGTTCACCACAAAAAATATGCATATTCAGCCAAAATGAATAATCCCCGACCTGGTATCGGGCAAGAAGACCTGTGACAAAGGGGGCAATGGATACAGCCAAAATAAAATAATCATAGAGCGTGGTCATTATCCTGACCTCGGGCAGAATCAATCGCCTTAATACAAAAAAAAACGCGCTTGCCACCACAGTCCAGGTCAATATGTCGGCAAAGGCAGCGTTTAAAGTAAAAAATGAAATCCCCAGTTTTTCCCTGAGAAACAAATTGTGTCCCAGCAGAAAAAGAGGGATCAAAACAGCGCCTATATGAAATCCGAAAAAAATCACAGCGATGAACGGCTGGGTACGCCAGCCATATGTTCCAAATGGGATCAGCCATTTATAGATGGACCTGACAGCCCCTCTAAATCCGACGCCCGGGTATGAGGTATACGCTACTCTGTCCAACTGCCAGCTTAAGCCTCTGAAATACATGATAAATCGTGCAAGCATTCCAATCAGACAAACTCCCAGAGCTATCCAGAAGAATACGCCTGTTAAGAGATCATGCATTGTTTAACCCTCCATATATTATAAATTTTTCTAATCATCTTCTCCATCCGTCAAAAATTTCCAGAAAAGCGGCATAAAAACCAGGATTCCACCCATGATGATATAGGTTATCCCTTTTGTATATGTCATAAAATCCTGAAGTGTAAAAATAGTGGTTTCCAAAGTATCCTCCTTTATCTCTCTAATGGGCCTTGTAATCGGGATGTTCATGGAGAATGGGCATCCGGGTCACAATAAATTTGTAAACCACAATTCCAAGGGTTACGATAAAAACAGATGTTGCTATCTCCATAAAACTTGGGTAATACCTTTGGGCAGAAGGCAAATGCCAGTTAAATGCCACAACGGAAATATTGAGCCTGTTCAGCATAATCCCCAAAACCGTCCAGATGGCTGCCAGCCGAACCAGCACAAGATTCTTTTCCCTTGAACCCACCGCATATAGAATGGCAGGAAAAAGAACAAAACCAATGAGCTCCAAAAGAAACCAGAGCCCCCAGCTTGTAAAGAGATAATGCCAGTTATTGCCTATGGAAAGGCCGATGATTTTGATAAAGAAATATCCCATCATCACTAATGATGCCGCTTTGGCAAACCCAAAGGCAACCCCGCTACTTTCCTTTAAATGGGTTTCATCCATTTTATATTTAAGATAGCGATGGGCAAGGCTTCCTTCGAAAATAACCATGGACATACCTGCAAACATACTGGATATGAAAAAGTATACCGGCAGATAGGACGAATACCATAAGGGATGAAGTTTTGATGGTACAATCATAAAAAGAGCACCCAGGGATGACTGGTGAAGTGTGGAAAGAATGACACCAAAAATCGTCAACAGCAGGGTTAACTTTACGACCCAGTTGCGCAGCTTTTTGAACCCCAGCCATTCCATGGCAGCAGGACTGTATTCGATGAGTAATACCGTAAGATAAAGAAAGACACAAAGGCCCACTTCAAACAAAAGGGATGAGGTCCCCTGAGAATAGAATACCGGATAAGGCAGACGCCAGGGACGTCCCACATCATAGTGAAGGGCCAGAACAACCAGCGCATACCCTAAGAAAGCTGTTAAGATCGCAGGCCGGACGGCTAAATGAAATCGTTTCAGTCCAAAAATGTAGCAGGATGCTGATGTAACATAACCGCCTGCTGCAAGGGCAACACCACACAACAGATCAAACCCGATCCATATTCCCCAGGGGTTGGTATTGTCAAGGTTGGTTACCGTACCCAGACCCATTGTAAACCGCAAAACTGTCAACACAAGGCCACCCGCAAGGATGATACCCGTCACCACATTAAACACGGTAAATTTTTTGTTTTCAGGAATCTGGTTATCCAAATCCATTTTATTCCTCCTGTTTGCCTTTTTCTTCTGACTCTTCAATATCCTGAGTTTCAGCTTCTTTTTCTTTTGCAGCTTCAGCTTCTTTTGAGACTTCTTCGAGGGCTTTTTTTACTTCAAAATTGATTGCAGCAGTTTTCTCTTTGGTTATTTTTTCTCTAAGCTCTTCCAACTTTTGATTCATGTCTTCATTGGCCTGAAGTTCAGCCGCCTTTAATGCGTCTTCTTTTTCTTCTTTAGCTATCTTATCTTTTCTCTTGGAAATGGCATATACACCCGTCAATAATACCGGCCAAAGACCAACAATAATTGGAACAGCCGAAAGTGGTCCCGAGGTCAGTTCAGGTGCTGATGTTGTTCCTAAATCCTCTCTCATTCCAATGGTTTCAAACGGTTTCCCTGAAAGGTAAAGCCAGCTTGTCCCCCCCATCTCATGTTCACCGTATACATGATCAATATATCGATCAGGAAAATTTTGAATCCGAGATTTAGCTATTTTCAAAAGAGTGTCTCTCTTACCAAAAATCAACGCTTCCCTGGGACAGGCCTTGACACAACCTGGAAGCTTACCCTCTTCTAAACGAGGAGCGCACATGGTACATTTTGTTACTCTGGGTGCCAGGGCCTTATCGTATTCATAGGCTGGAATGTCAAAGGGACATGCAACCATGCAATACCGGCATCCAACACACAGTGAGGCATCATACACAACCGGTCCTTCCGGTGTTTTGGTAAACGCCTTAACAAAACAAGCAGACGCACAAGCCGGTTCAAGACAATGATTACACTGCTTTTTTACAAAGACTTTTTCCTGGGTCCCAAACTGGTTGACAACCGTAAACTCATCCGCCTGTGTCCGCCGTTTTTTATCCAGAACACCTAAATCTTCAAACGGCTTTTCAGGTTGTGGCAAATCATTTACCTTGTTGCAGGCCTGTTCACATTTTCTGCACCCAATACACAAGGTTGTATCATGCAGAACTCCTGAACTTCCAGGATATCCCTTGAAATGTTTGTTTGCGGCACCATAGGCTTTTGTCAGAGTCCCGGTTGTGGTGGCACCGATAGCCGCTCCAAGCGAACCCAAAAACTTTCTACGAGAAATAAGCATAATTTTACCCTTATTTAGATCCTTTAAAACTTCTATTTCTTTTCTTCATGACATTTGGCGCAGTCAGTTGCTGCAATGGATTTAACCTCCATTTTCTGATGGCAGGTAATACACTGGCCATGATAGGCCCCCTTTAATCCGGGTCTACCATCTGAATTCGGACCTTTTTTACTGTGACAGGAGGCACATTGGGGAGGTTCAAGTGTTTTAGGACTGTTATGATGGCATCCCATACACAGCCCTTCCTGATCTGTGTGAAATGCTTTGGCCATATCACTTTTCTCAACCCGCTGGAAAATAGCCTGAACCATTTTTCCATGGGGGAACTGGCTTGGCATATATTCATTGGCTAACACATCAATAACAACTTTTTCAGGAATTTTGTCTTCTCCAACCGGTTTGTATCCTTTTAACAGATCTGCTAAAGCCTTTTTTACAACTTCTCCAGGTTCTATGGTTTGCAGTTGCGCCTGCTTCAAATTGTGACATGTTTTACACGAATTGGAATTATCTTTTTTGACAGGTGCCTGAAAATGACAGCCGGCACAATCAGAATTTTTTGTCAGTTCCTTGTGACAGCCGATACAACTTCTATTGCTGTCCGAATTGTGCATGGCCTGGGCAAGACTGATAAATCCACCCTTTGAATCTCCCCCTTCCGTCTTATGGCAGTCATTGCATTTTTTCAATGTCTCATGATGACATACTTTACAGCTCTGGCTCCTTGTTTCATGGACTTTGTGATTAAAAGCAACACCATCCATATGATTTTTTGTCGTCTCACTGCCGGCTTTCCACCCTATAATAGCAACGTTGTCCGGCTGATTTCGTTTGAGTCGGGGGATATCTAAAACCTTTTTTATCTTCTGCTGTTGTTTTTTATCATGACAGCCATTGCAGGTTACGGGTCCGGCATCTGTATTTTGACTTTTCAAAGCTTGATGACACTTCACACAAGCGTCATGGAATGCTTCTCGGATAGGCCTTATACTGTCCTGCTCTTCCGGTTTATGACAATACCCGCAGGATTCTTCCTCGCCCCTGATATAAAATATCTCTTTTGTTTTCTCATTATATTTATGATGGCATGCACTGCAATTATCTTTATTTGCATTATCCCGGCCCTTGATTTGCTTTGCACTTTCATGGATAAAATGAAGTGATTTATCAAAGCTCAATCTTTCCCATGAAGATCCTTGGGGCTTTTTTGCAGTATGACAGGATCGGCAATCCGCAGTAAGCGGCCCTGATTTTTCATTGGATGCTTTTTTCTCCACATGGCAGGCAATACATTCGTCATGATAAAAATTCATGGACGCTTTTTCACTGGTCCTTTTGAATTTAAAGTTAACACCGTCTTCTTTTTCAATATGACAGGCTGTGCATTTCCCTTCAACAGCCTCGGTGTGAAGATCATGCAGAAAACCGACTGTCGGCATCTCTTCTTTGCTTAACTCCGCTCCAAGCTTAATCGTGATACGATCCAATCTTTTATCATCATCACCCTTTCCAATATTGGTTTGCCCAATAAAGGGAAACAAAAAGGATAAGACAATTATCACAAGAATAATCAGCTGAAATGGTTTCACTTTTGACATGGTTCAATCCCCTGATTGATTTATAAAAACTCAACTCCAATAAACCCAACTAAATGAATAGGGTTATTTCCTACTATTCTTCTATGATTAAGTCAAGCAAAAAATGGACTTCTTTTATACTTGATTTTATTAAACTTTTCTGAGTATTATTGTTCGTTTAAATTCAAGGTATTAACTGAATTGAATTTTTCAGCCGAATGTTGATTAAAATATAGACATAGAACAGGAGGAAGGAATGACAAAAATTATAAATCGTGAGGAGATGGCTCAAGGAACCATTATCCTTAATGAAATAGAAGCTCCACGCATATCACAAAAAGCCAAACCAGGCCAATTTGTGATACTTCAGGCCGATGAAAAAGGAGAGCGCATCCCTTTAACCATGGCAGATACAAACCCGGAAAAAGGCACAATTACAATTATTTACATGGTAATTGGAAAATCCACAGCCCGATTCAGGGATTTAAAGGTTGGCGATGAATTTTACGCCCTGATTGGCCCTCTTGGAATGCCCACCCATGTTGAAAACGTTGGCAAAGTGGTCTGTGTTGGTGGTGGAACAGGAATTGCGGTTCTTCACCCCATTGCCCGGGCCCTGAAAGAAGCCGGCAACGAAGTGACCACCATACTGGGTTCCAGAAGCTATGATCTGTTGATCATGGAAGAGCAAATGAGAGCTGCATCCAATCATTTTCATATTTGTACGGATGACGGGTCTCATGGCCACCATGGATTTGTGACAGATGTAATGAAAGATGTTCTGGAAAAAGAAGATATTGACCTTGTTGTTGCCATAGGCCCCATCCCCATGATGAAATTCTGCAGCCTTATCACCAAAGAAAAGAATGTCAAAACCCTTGTCAGTCTTAATCCGATTATGGTGGATGGAACGGGCATGTGCGGCTGCTGCCGTGTAACTGTAGGGAATGACACCAAATTCGCATGTGTAGATGGCCCGGAATTTGACGGTCATAAAGTAGACTTTGATGAACTGTCCAAGCGTCTTGCTTCTTATCTTGATGATGAAAAGAAAAGCTATGAAGCCTATGAAAAATGTAGAATACAATAAAGATAGACCATCACGGTTGTATATATGGAGGAAGTAATGGCAGATAAAAAACCCAAAAAAGTAAAAGTGCCAAGGGCAGAAATGCCCGAACAGGATCCGGATGTAAGAAGAAGAAATTTTGATGAAGTTCCTCTGGGGCTTACCCCGGAAATGGCCATGATTGAAGCCTCAAGATGTCTTCAATGCAAAAAGCCGCTATGTGTGGAAGGATGTCCGGTTTCCGTTAAAATACCTGAGTTCATTAAATTAATTGCTGAAAATGATTTTTCAGGCGCAGCAAAAAAATTATGGGAAACAAATGCGCTTCCGGCTGTTTGCGGACGTGTCTGTCCCCAGGAAGATCAGTGCGAGGGAAAATGTATTGTGGGTAAAAAAGGGGACCCTGTTGCCATTGGATATCTTGAAAAATTTGCAGCCGACTATGTCCGGGAAAAAGGTTCCGAAGAAGTCCCGGCTGTTGCCAAAAAAACCGGCAAGAAAGTGGCCGTCATAGGCTCTGGCCCGTCCGGTCTGACGGTTGCCGGTGACCTTTTACTGAAAGGACACGACGTCACCATATTTGAAGCATTCCATAAACCCGGCGGCGTACTGGTCTATGGAATTCCTGAATTCAGGCTTCCAAAGGCGATTGTTGCGTCTGAAGTTGCTGCCCTTGAAAAGATGGGCGCAAACATTGAATGTAATTCCGTGGTCGGTGCCTCCGTCACCATTGATGAGCTGTTTGAAGAAGGCTATGATGCCGCATATATCGGAGTGGGTGCAGGCTTGCCAAGATTTATGAATCTTGAGGGTGAAAACATGATCGGCATCTATTCTGCCAATGAATACCTGACCCGTACCAATTTGATGAAAGGATACCTCTTTCCTGAGTATGACACGCCCATTGCCCGGGGTAAAAATGTTGTTGTCTTAGGTGCGGGTAATGTTGCCATGGACTCGGCAAGAACAGCCATGAGGCTTGGAGCGGACTCTGTAAAAATTGTTTACAGAAGATCCCGTGAGGAAATGCCGGCAAGGGCAGAAGAACTCCACCATGCTGAGCAAGAGGGAATTGAGTTTGTCCTTCTGACCAATCCCACTCAATTTTTTGGAGATGAGAATGGTCGCCTGACAGGAATGGAATGCCTTAAAATGGAACTGGGTGAACCGGATGCCTCGGGAAGAAGAAGACCGTTACCCATTGAAGGTTCTGAATTTAAATTGGACTGTGATCTTGTCGTTGTATCCGTTGGGTCTAACGCCAATCCTCTGTTGACAAATTCAACACCTGACATTGCCCTGAACAGATGGGGTAATATTGTTGCTGATCCTGAAAACGGAAAAACATCAAAAAAAGGTGCCTGGGCAGGAGGTGATATTGTAACCGGAGCTGCTACTGTTATTCTGGCCATGGGCGCGGGTCGAGATGCAGCCACCTCAATTCACGATTACCTGACCTTAGGATGGTAATTTATTCGATGTGAAATGTGAGATATGAAAAAAATTTTAAGTACAAATTGATTTCTCATATCTCATAGTTCAAATCTCATAGTTTACTTTCTTGATGGTTATTCTATGGAGGTACTGACATGAGACATCACTTTTCGATTATTAACTTAGGTACTTTTTTTATTATTCTATTCAATGGTTTCATGTTCCCTGGAATCATAAATGTCCTTGCTTCTGAAAATGCTTACAACCCGGCCATTGTGTTAGTCGACAGGTTAAATAAGAACCAGCCCAAAACAAAATGGGAGGCCCTTGTTGATTTTGAGGCTGCAGATTTTATCAGTTTTATTGGGAATGACCGTGTTTTGGTTGGATCAGTGCAATCTGGAAGCAAATTAGGTGTTCCTAAATATGGCAATATAATGCTGTATAATTCACATTCAGGGAAACGGGTCTGGTCGGCCGGACGCACGAATATTCGTAAAGACGAGTATACTCTGTTGACCACGAAACCGGTGATTCTTCTCATGTACAAAAATAGTAAAACAACTATTTTTCAGGCTTATGATCCTGTTAAGGGTCAAAAAAAATGGCACCTTGAATTAGCATCGCCTATCCAGTTTGTGCTATCTGGTTCTTTGAAAAAAATGTATTGCCTGGCACCGAACAAACCCAGACAAAAGGCCGACTCTTACAGGCTGTGGATATGGCCAAAGGAAATGTAATATGGAAGAAAACACTTCCGTCCGACTTTTTTTCTAATGCACATTCAGATATTTTGTTTATGGGAGAAAATGACTTATATACGGGTGGCAGACAAATATCCCAAATCAATATCAAGACCGGTGATATTTTATGGCAAAAATCGGTTTTTTCGTTAAATGCTGAAAGACAGTCAAATTCATTATACACCTCTCGGAATTCTGGCATATGATTCCAAAGCAAGCACACTTTTAAACCATAAAAGTGGAGACATAAAATGGGATATAAGATCCCCGAATCAGATTATTCATTTTGTCTCCGTATTAGATACAGGTATATTCAGGGTCGTCAGTGGGAAAAAATCATCATCAGGATTCAGTGTCCAGGTGCTTCATCAAAAGACAGGAAAAATACGTTGGTCCGTACCCTTAAAGAAGGCCATTGTAAGCCCCCTGATTCTGGAAAATAAAAGTCTGGTATTTATCACAGATGATAAAATAATCTCCCTATTCCCTTTCAAAACATTTTATTTCAAAGCGTCCCGGGTTGCAGATATCTGTAAAACAACCGGATACGATCCATTACCAGTCCGGTACTGTATACATTGCCAGGGAAATGGCCGGAATAGCGGCGTTTGCTTTGCTGTCAGGGAAAAAATTGTGGAAACAATCGGGTTTTAATCCCAGGGACAATACCTATTCCGCAGACAGAATATATGGTGTGATGGCGCGAAAACTTCCTTGATATGATAAGGCCTCGTCTTCTGGATCTCGCGTCACGTCATCTGTTTACAGTTCCGGTTCAAATGCCCCCAGCCCATTTATGCGGTCTGCGCAACGACGGTATGAATCTGTAAAGATACAGAACGCAGCTATCCTTCGTAAAAGTCAAGCAACCAGGGGGGAAAGAAGGCTTGCCCACCAGAGCAATGCCATGAACGCACAATTAATGGCCGCCAATCAGCGACTCAATATGGCCATGGGCCAAATGCAGGCGGCCAGTGATTTGTTTTCGGCTGTGGCCGGACTTCAGGATGCTATTAAACAAATCATGAAAATGGTTGCTACTCAGGGTGTGATATCCCGAAAATATTTAGAACTGCAAAGTTACATGACACTGGCTCAATCCAATTTTCAGGGAAAGTATTTCATATGGCCATTCAAGAATGAGTGCCGCGGATTGACAATGATTAATCTGGATTCAGGTACCCGGTTTGACCTCCGATTTTCACCTGAAATAACTCCTATAAAAATATTTGGTATTGATCTGGCTAAGTTCACCCTTAGCCCGGATGAAAAATCCCTGATGATGGTGGGCATTGGAATGGATTCTTCAAAATACAAAAAACAGTCCAAGTGGAATTTTTCCCTGCCCAAACCGTCAGTACTTTACTATGATATATCCACATTTGATTTTCAGACTAAAAGTCTGCTTCAAATCAAAGCTGCACAAGAAGCAATTAAAAAAAAAGATGATGATGAATTATTTAACAAGCAAACAGCCGAAATCATGGATAAATCAACGATCTTTCTTGTTGCACAATTGGGGAACATCGATACGATGAAAAAAAACTTGACTCCGGTATAGATGTTAATACAAAGTTCCCCAATGATACCTGCGGGCCATTGATATTTGCAATCATGGGAGGACAGACAAAAATGGTGCAATTTTTAATTGAACGCGGTGCCGATGTAAATGATAAAACCCTGGAAGGGAAATCCGCATTAGTCTGGGCAAAAGAATTTGGTCATAAAGAGATTGAAAAATTGCTTGTAACTGCTGGAGCAAAATAGATAACCATTGGGTATACGTGTGCCAATTTTAAAGAAAATAGCAAAGCGGATAGCAAAAAAAGAGTAAAATGCAGATAGATGCTTGGTATCACCAATCAAAAAAACATAAGAGGTTATAATGAGTCTTAAAGATGAATTCAAAAAGATGATCACAGAATTATCATCAAAATTTACGTTCCCGCCAGTATCTGATGTTTTTTTCCCTCCATTTTATAAAGGGGGTCAACCAAAGGATGCCCACTTTATGGCTGTCAGTTTAGAAAGCGGTGCGGCAGGTATCAGTTTTGTTCTCCTGGATGATGAAAAAATGGAACAATATAACGCCTTAAAACCATTTGATTTCATTGAAAAAGATCCCCAGGAATTTGCACTTGAATTTGGCAATGAAGATCCGATTAAAGAGATGATCAGCCTGGCGGCTGTTAACGCAATTTGTCAACATGTTATGAGGCAGACCCGTTTTGAGGTTGAATCTGCTGTTGATTCACTGGGACTGTTGTCTGTGTCTGCAGGAGACAGGATCGGCATGGTCGGTTTGTTCTCCGGACTGGTTAAAACGATCACGAACGCAGGTGCAGAACTAATGATTATTGAAAAAAATGAGCGGCTGATAAAAAAATTTCCCGATCTGCCCATTACACTGGATGCGGCAAAGTTGAGAACATGCAATAAGATCTTGTGCACCAGTACGACTATATTGAACAATTCACTGGATGAAATCCTTACTTTTTGTTCTCCGGATGCCTTCATCTCTATCATTGGCCCGACAGCCGGATATTTTCCTGATCCACTTTTTGCCCGGGGTGTCGATGTTGTGGGTGGAAGGGTGATAAAAGATGGTGC
>JAGLFI010000050.1 GCA_023144585.1 Desulfobacula sp.
AACTCACGACGTGAGTAATCTTGGTTGACCTTTTCTTTCCCTGTCTCTTTATTCATGCTTCATCCTTTCTATATTTGATGATTACCTATGGGAGCATAACCCGGTTCAGCGGCGTCCTGTCGATGAGTTCGTTTGCCGTTATGTGGTTCTTGAACTCCAGCGCTCGGATAATTGGATATCACACACTATTTTGAGGGACTGAATTTTTGCATCTATAAATCATATCAATCACAAGTTACCCTGTTCTATTTGCCATTACCGATTCTATTTGGGAAACAAGAATTTCATGGCAAATTGCATACTCCAGTCCGGTCCGCCGGCAGGTTTTCCCACATTGGTAAAAGCCTGCACCTTGAAATCAACCGGCAGCTTGCCAAAACGATGCAGTTTGCCAATACCACCTCCCATCGGCACTGTCCATTGATTGCCACTGAATTTTTCCCAGTCTGCGGTCATGATTGGGGTAGAGGTCAGGTACCAGCCATTGGCCAGGTTGTAGTTAATGAAATACTGAAAGACGAATTGATTTACGCTGGGCGCATCACTGGGGCCCGCAAAGGACCACATGTTTTGCGCCAAAGCACCAATCACCCATTTTCCCGGCATGGTTAACACCACTTTTGAAAATCAAGACTGTATTCATCTAAAAAAATTAAAGCAGGGGTCAAGATCAGCGAGACAGGAACCGCTGTCATTGCTGCTTTTTTCGCCCGGTTCGATATAAACCAAATCCCCTGATTTTGTCTGTCCCATTTTTAAAACGGCAGAAAGATCATGGTAGACATGATCACACAGGGGATGATAAATACGGCGAAAAATGGATGGAAATGGAACAACAGTTCCTGAAACCCTGAAAAATACCAGGGCGCTTTTGCCGGATTGGGGCTTAAGCCCGCATTGGCCATGTTGTCCAGGGGAGCGTCAAAGACAAATGCCAGGGTCAGGACAAAAGCGATCAATACGAGGCCTGCAACGGTTTCCCTTAACAGCAGATTGGATCGGGTTGAAACCATGACAGATTTTTCACCATCCCCACGACCATTCAAGCCGGATGTCACAACACCTTTTGCCTTTCTTACTTTCCAGAAATGAGTGGCCAGAAAAAGGATAAGGGTTGAAGGAATCACAGTGGTATGAAGGATGAAAAAAAGTTGTAATGTTTTTTCGCCGACACTGTCACCGCTTATTAAAAGTCCTTTAAGAAAGCCGCCTGCCGGGACATAGTCAACCATATGGATGCAGATGGTCACAGCCCAGAATGCAGTCTGATCCCATGGAAGAAAATAGTCTGTAAAGCAGGACAAAAGAATCAGGCTCAGGACACAGAGGCCGATAATCCAGTTCAGCTTTCTTTTCCCCTGATATCCTCCTGTAAAAAAAATTCTTAACATATGGCCGAACACCATTACCACAAGGAGGTTAGCCGCAAAATAGTGCGTACTGCGGATCATCCTGCCAAAGACAAATTGATTTTCGAGAAACTGGACAGATGAATAGGCAAATTCCGGAAAAGGCTGATATGAAAAAAGCATGAACGCACCTGAACCCATCAGCACCGTCACCAGGACAAGACACATGCCGCCCAATGCCCATGTGCTCTTTAATTCAAGAGCTTTCAGAGGTATCCGTGCCGGATGGATGTGCTGAATAAAAATAGAGAATGAATTTGCTACCTTATTAATTGGCCCATTCCTTATATAATTTGTTTTTTTGGATATTTCCTCTTAATATCCGCATAAAATTGCCTGATCTCTTTCATATCAGCTTCGATATCACCCGTTGGATAAAATAACGGCCCAATACCACCTGTTTTTTTGCCATAGTCAATAAAACCAAGAGCAATCGGAACCCCGGCACCACAGGCAATATAATAGAAACCGGTTTTCCAGTAGGCTACTTTATTTCTCGTACCGGATGGCGGGACAATAATGATTAATTTATCGTTGCTATTAAATTGCTGTATCGTCAGCTCAACAATGTTGTTGGATTTTGATCGGTCTATCGGCAATATTCCGAACCATTTCATTCTTATTCCAAAAGGGCCATGGGTTAAAGATTTTTTACCCATGGCATATATTTGTGCTTTCATTACAAATGCGACCAGGACGGTGTAGAAAAAGTCCCAGTTATTGGTATGCGGGGCGGCAATCATTACACATTTGGGTACATCCGGCAATTTACTTTTCACTTTCCAGCCAAGGCAGAATAATATCATTCTGCTGATAACCGGCATGATATGTCGTATGATTGGTGTGTAAAAAATAGTTGTATTCATAAACTTTTTATTTATAAAAAATGGATCTGAATCAAAAAATACTACAAATTAATGTACGATCCGATTGATACCAGATTGGAAGATTAAAAACAATATTCATTAGCGGTTATCAGCAATCTTTAGTATGTATTTTTTAAAGTTTAGAAAAATTTATTTGCAATTGCCCTGCCTGGTCCTGAATTTGCTTACTTATATAGTTATGAGATAAAAGTACTCTGACATTTAAGAACCAGGTGTGAATAATATAATGACCCATTTAAAGGACAGACTGGAGCGTGTTTATCTGCAGTATAATAAAAGGGAATATGTGAATCCTGACCCGCTCCTATTCCTGTATGATTACCCTGAAAAGAAAAACCGGGAGATTGCAGGTTTTATTGCGGCCTGCTTTGCCTATGGGCGAGTTGATCAAATCATGAAAACGGTTTCCTATATCCTTGGCAAACTTGAGCCCACTCCTTTTGATTATCTTATGACCAGGGCAAAGAAAGATATTGCAAATGATTTTAAAGGGTTCCGATACCGGTTTGCAAATGATGTCCATCTAACCCATCTTTTATGGGGAATCAGGGAGGTTTTAAATCAGTTTATATCCCTTGAAAACTGTTTCTATGCAGAAATGAAACCTGAAGATGAGACAGTTTTGCCGGGACTTGTTTTTCTTTCCAACCAGATTAATTCGACTAAAGAAATGGGACATCTCCTGGCAGATCCGCAAAAGAAAAGCGCCTGCAAAAGAAGTCTTCTTTTTTTGCGCTGGATGGTACGAGAAGATCAGGTTGATCCCGGAGGCTGGGGAGAAGCAAGTCCTTCCCAGTTGATTATTCCTCTGGATACACATATGTATAAGGTAGGAATGATGCTTGAATTTACCGAAAGAAAGAGTTTGGATATGAAAACAGCGCTTGAAATTACCCAGGGGTTTAAAAAGGTGTTAAGAGAAGATCCGGTGAGATATGATTTTTGTCTGACCCGGTTTGGTATCAGGAAGGGGTTAAGCATGGACCATTTGAGGGAAGTTATATGAAATACAAAGGATTTCAATTGCCGCCGCTAATCAACGGGCGGCTAATAAAACGGTATAAACGGTTCCTTGCCGATGTAGCGCTTGAAACAGGTGAAAAGGTGACGGCCCATTGCCCCAACTCAGGTTCCATGAAAGGGTGTGCTATCCCCGGATCACAGGTCTGGCTGTCCCAGAGCGATAATCCCAAAAGAAAGTATAAATATACCTGGGAACTGATTAAAGTGCCGCAGACAATGATCGGTATCAATACTCTGGTGCCCAATAAACTGGTGAAACAAGCTATTGAAAATGATTTGATAAAAGAGTTATCCGGTTATGAGCACGTGAGAGCTGAAGTGAAAACAAGCAGTCATACAAGGCTTGATCTGCTTTTGGAAAATGAGGCAAAAGAAAAGTGCTATGTGGAGATAAAAAATTGTACCCTGGTAGAAGAAGGAATGGCCATGTTTCCGGATGCAGTGACCACAAGGGGGCAAAAGCATCTTGACGAACTTGAACGCCTTGTCTCTCAGGGTCACAGAGGAGTGATCTTCTTTTTGATTCAGCGAATGGATGCCAAAGCCTTTAAACCGGCGGCGATGATTGATAAAGTCTATGCTGAAAAATTGAAAAAAGTGGTGAAAAATGGTGTGGAAATTATTACAAGGGATACCATCATCGATACACAAGTGATCAGGATAAGAAATGCTGTGCCGGTATATCTGGTTTAATGGCCTGCTGTTATCGGCCAGGGTGTCGTATAAAAAGATATAGTGTCCATTGACATCCTACCACTCTGTAGTATTTTAGACTAAGAATTAAGAGATTTGAATAAGGAGACGATTTATGTGGGATTATACAGATAAAGTAAAAGATCATTTTTTAAACCCCCGGAATGTTGGTGAGTTAGAAGGTGCCAATGCTATTGGAGAGTCAGGCTCTTTGAATTGCGGCGACGCATTGAAGCTGTTTTTAAAAGTCAATGAGAACGAAAGAATTGTTGACGCAACTTTCATGACATTCGGATGTGCAAGTGCTGTAGCATCTTCATCAGCCTTGACGGAGATCATTAAGGGAATGACCCTGGATGATGCGGCTAAATTAACCAATGATGATATTTCAGATTATCTGGGAGGGCTGCCCAAAGCAAAAATGCATTGTTCGGTCATGGGACAGTCAGCTTTGAAAAAAGCCATTGCAGATTACAGAGGCGTACAGATTTTGGCCAAACCGGGTAATTTGGTTTGTGAATGCTTTGAAGTGACAGATCTTGAGATCATTGATGTGGTAAAGGCAAATGGTATTACAACGACTGAGATTGTGACCGACTACCTGAAAGCCGGTGGCGGATGCGGCCAGTGCCTGGACAGAATTGAAGAAATACTTGAATCGGTTAAAGCTGAAGGAAAAGTTTAAAAAAAATGAGAATTATATATACGGATAATAATGCTACAACAAAAGTCGCTGATGAAGTCCTCGAGGAAATGCTTCCCTATTTTGGGGAATTATATGGCAACCCCTCTTCCATGCATACCTTTGGAGATCAGGTTGATAAAAAAATGAAACAGGCACGACAGCGGGTGGCAGATTTTATCAATGCTGATCCTGATGAAATTATTTTTACCAGCTGCGGGACAGAGAGCGATAATTCAGCCATTTATTCAGCCATTAACGCTTATCCTGAAAAAAAACACATAATTACGTCCAATGTAGAGCATCCTGCTGTTAATAAGTTTTATCAACAGCTTCAAAAAACAAAAGGGTATGAGGTCACATTTGTTCCGGTGGACAAAAAAGGGCTTCTGGATCTGGATCTATTGTATAACAGTATATCTGATAATACAGCCATTATTTCATTGATGTGGGCAAATAATGAGACAGGCGTGATGTTTCCTATAGAAGAAATAGCGAAAAAAGCCAATGAAAAGGGTGTTTTGTTCCATACCGATGCGATTCAGGCTGCTGGTAAAATTCCCATTGATGTCAAAAAGGCAGGTATAGACATGTTGTCTCTTTCCGGGCATAAAATTCATGCTCCCAAAGGTATTGGTGTGCTTTATGTGAAACAGGGATTCAAGTTTTCGCCTCTCCTGATTGGGGGACACCAGGAGAAAGGTCGACGCGGTGGTACGGAAAATACCGTATCTATCATCGGGCTTGGAAAGGCCTGTGAGCTTGCCAGGGAGAATTTGACTATTGTGAATACCAAAGTCAGGAAACTTCGGGATTATCTTCAAACCCGGCTCCTTGAAAAAATACCCGGGTCTTCGGTGAATGGGGATCTTGAGCTGCGACTTCCAAACACATTATCCATAGGGTTTGATGCGGTGGAGGGAGAATCCATACTGCTTATGCTGGACCGTGAGGGAATCTGTGCATCTTCAGGATCTGCCTGTACCTCGGGATCGCTGGAGCCTTCCCATGTACTCATGGCCATGAAAGTACCCTTTAAGTCAGCCCATGGTTCCATTCGATTTTCTTTATCCCATTATAACACTAAAGAAGAAATGGATATCATCATTACAGCATTAGTGCCTGTGATCCAAAAATTAAGAGATATGTCGCCCTTCTGGAAAGATGGGAAAGTGATATGATAAACCTTGGTAATGAACATCATGAGTTTGCCGATGAAATAAAGGCAGATTCAGGGATTAATTTTAACGTCTGCCTGCATTGCAAAACCTGCGCAAACGGCTGCCCTTTTATAGAGGGTATGGATTATGCCCCCAATGCTGTTATTCGTCTGGTTCAGTTAGGGCTTGAAGACGTGGCCTTAGAGTGTTCCAGCATTTGGATTTGTGTGGGCTACAATACCTGCAGCAGCTATTGCCCCATGGCAATCGATATACCGGCTGTAATGGATGGTCTTCGTCATAAGGCCATTGAAAAAGGTGTCAAAATCGCAGAACCGGATGTGTTAAATTTCCATACCGAAGTATTGAACACGGTAAAAAAATATGGCAGAACTCATAAGCTTGAGATCATGATGCGGTATAAACTCAAGAAGATGGATTTTCTGAGCGATATGGGGCTGGGGCTCAAAATGTTGAAAAAAAGAAAACTGGATTTAACACCATCAAAAGTTCAGGATAAAAAAGCCATTGAAAAAATTTTTAAAGAAAAATAAAAATAATCGCTCGTCGGAAAGATTGAGATTTTCTTTCTTTCCAGGGTGTGCGCTCAAAGTATCCGGACATGAGAGTACCCTGTCTTTATTGAAGTTTTGCGATAGTGTGAATATCGAGCTTAAAGAGCTTGAAGATTGGAATTGCTGCGGGTCATCATCTGCTCACAGCATAGATCACAATGTGGCAAAACATCTTCCCATGAGAAATATTTCCCTTGTACCAAAGGGGATTCCTTTACTGATTGCCTGTCCAAGCTGTTTGATCCGTTTGAAGTCCACATATCTTAAGATTAAAGAAGATGAAAATTTAAGGCAGGAATATGAAGAGGCATGGGGAAAGCCCTTTGATGAAGATCTTGAGATCATTCATTTTTTTGAGATTTTTAACAGAATCCGTCTGGAGGATTATATTAATCATCTTGAAGAAAAATTAAAAAAGATTAAAGTGGCTCCCTATTATGGCTGCATGCTCTCCATGCCACCGAATTTGCGATTTGAAAACAACTATTCCGGGATCATGGAAAAGACCCTGTCAAAACTTGGGGCTGACATTATTCCCTTTGGATATGCGAATATGTGTTGCGGCACATACCTGTCGGTAGCAAAACCCCAACTTGCCCAGAAAGTTGTCACCCAGATTGTTTCAAAAGCAATGGAAGCTGGAGCGGAATGCCTGGTAACCGCCTGTTCCATGTGTCACCTGAATCTTGAAATTCGATGTGCCCTTGAAAATTCCATTCCGGTTCTTCATTTTTCCGAATTGCTTTCAATGGCATTGGGTGCCGAGGATCAGAAAAAATGGTTCCCGCGGCATATCGTTGATCCTGTGCCCCTGTTGAAAAAAAGAGGGTTGTTAGTCTCCTGATAACCTCTATTTTATAGCTTCCTTTGGCCTTTCGTGGTCCGGCAAACTTTAAAATATGCAATAAAAGCCGACAAACATGTTGAAATATACCCATATAACATGCTAAAAATGGTCAAAAAAGGGGTATGTTTATGATGATGAAAAGATTTGCGTTGCAATATATTGAAAAATGGATGGCGAAAAAACGCCGGAAACCTTTGATTGTAAGAGGAGCGCGCCAAACCGGCAAATCAACGTTGGTAAGACTATTTGCTCAAAAGAAAAATTTAAAATTAAATGAAGTAAATCTCGAAAAACACCTCTATCTGAATGAAGTTTTCCAAAGCCTTGATATGAACAGGATCATTAATGAGCTCGAAGCAATCACCGGTTCAAAACTGAAACACAAAGGCTCCATATTGTTTTTAGATGAAATCCAGGCAACGCCAAATGC
>JAGLFI010000051.1 GCA_023144585.1 Desulfobacula sp.
ATAATATGTGACCGAGAATTGCTGATATCAGTGCAACAGCCTGGACAAAGCCTGGACAAGAGTGATATCATTAAAAGAAAATTCCCAGAGGGTTTCGGTATAGACACGAAGAGCACCGATGATTTTATTGTGGCTGATAATGGGGACGCCTAACAAAGAAGAGATACCTTCTTTTCTGGCTTCCTGGGGATATTCAATTCTCGGGTCATCCGTCACATCATAAATGGCAATGGGAATTGCATCTTTCGCTTCCCTGATGGTCTGCATGAAATGGATCGGCCCCTTTTCCAGATATTCAGAACTCAAACCGGAGGATGCAACAAGGCCCAGTTCACGGGTTTCTCTGTCTACTAAAAATATCGAGCAGCCTTTGGCCGTGAATGCTGTTTTGACACTTTCTGCCGTCATAATGGTAACTTCTTCCGGGTCTTTACATTGAGAAATAGCAGTGGTCAACCGGATAATCGTGTCATAATCAATGGTATGATTTTTCATAAATGCCTCCTTCCCTTTTGGATTATAAAATAGCACCCTGATGAATATCCTGGCGCTGGGTAAACAAAAAAATCCAGCTTTGAAAAAGAGTTGTAAAAACAAAAGAGTATGAATAAATTAAATATATACCAATCAAATGAATTCGTCAAAGACTTTTAAAAGTTCATCGCAGACTTGCCGGGTGCCGCCCTGGTTTGATTTGAGATATTCCAGAGCCAGTTGTTTACACTCTGATCTGTTGACAGGGGTTTCAAGGGTTTTAATTATAGTTCGGGCAACGGTTTCCCAATTGTCTTTTTTGATGACAATTCCTTTTTTAAAGATGTCATTCGCTGCCCAGGCAAAATCATCATAATAGGGACCGGTTACAGTGACGGCACCCTGTACTGCAGGTTCTAAAAAGTTTTGTCCGCCTAATGGTTCCAGGCTGCCTCCCACAAAAACAACACAAGCAAAACCATATGCAGTTTTAAGTTCTCCAAATGTATCCCATAAAATGATTCCCGGGCCCGTCAGGGGGGAACTTATCCCGGATCTCAGGTGGAAATTTAAATTTTGGGAAATTAAAAGTTTTTTCCATGAATTGAGCCTGTGCATGTGCCGGGGGAATATTGCCACAATCTGGTTTGGAAACGTCATCAAAATATTTTTTAATAGTTTAATAATATTTTTTTCTTCCTGCCTTCTGACAGATGCCAGAATGGTCAGCGATAAGGTTTGAGGGAGAACCTTTTTTATTTGTTCCCTGAGGTTTAAATCAGGCGTGTCGGTTTCAATGAATTCAAACTTGATATTCAGCATGGTTTTAACTATTGTTCTTTCAAAAATTTGTTCATATCTTCCAGCGTCCTGCCTGGAAGTTGCAAGAATATAATCCGGTGCCAGATGTTTCCATAAAAATTTTGTTTTCATATAATGGTTAAAACTTTTTTGGGAAAGCCTTGCATTTATGATATAAATTTTAGTCTGGTTTTTTTTAAGGAAGTAGAGCAGGGCGGGCCAGATTTCTGTTTCAAGCAATACCATAATGCGGGGATTGATTATTTTTATAGCTTCTTTAATGATATGGGGACTATCAAAAGGAAACCACTCTATTTTAAGATCGATCAATGTGCTGATCGTTTTTTTTGTTAACCGGGCTTTTAAAAGAGTAATGCCCTGGGAGGTTGTGGAGGTAACCAGGACCCTCATCCTTGTTTTTGGCTTGAGCGTTTTAAGGAGTGTGACGGCAAGGGAAGCTTCACCTGCAGAAGCAGCTTGAATCCATATGTCAGCCTTTGTGTGATGAAAAAAAGTGATTCGTTGCTGAAAACCCAATCTCAGGCGCTTGTTTTTCTTCAGAAAAGGAAGGCTTAAGCTCCAGAGTATATTGTAAAGTTTGAAAAAATTAAGTATAAAGGCATTCTTTGACATGAGACATATGCTCTCATTTTTTTTAAATATTGACAATACCTCCGGGTATAATAAATTAAGGTTTATGGAAAAGAAAAATCCAAAATTATCTAAAACACGACGCAAAAAAATCATTGCTCTGGTTTCTATATATCGGCCCAGGCTCTTGCTGGCGGCTGTATGCATGATCGTTGTGGCGGGTGCAAACGGCTCCATGGCACTTATGGTCAAGCCGGTTATGGACGACATTTTCATCCGCCAGGACAGGGACATGCTTCTATTAATTCCCGGCCTTGCCATCCTTATTTTTTTCTTAAAAGGCCTTGGCTCGTTTGGGTCTGAATATTTGATGAATTATATCGGTGAAAAAATCATCCGGTTTTTCAGGGATTCTTTGTATGAAAAGATTACCGATCTTCCCATTTTCTTTATTCACAAAGAAAAAACAGGCGCATTGATGTCCCGCATTACAAATGATGTGAACATTGTTAAAGGTATGGTCTCAACAGCAGTGATTAATTTGTTCAGGGATTTTTTCTCAGTGCTCGCTTTTTTGTTTGTTATCTTTTACCGGGACTGGCAACTGGCATTGGGTGCCTTTGTTGTTCTGCCACTGGCTTTTTATCCCATTGTTCTATTTGGCAGGCGTGTCAGGAAATTTTCCACCGGTACCCAGGAAACCATGGCGGATTTGAATTCATTTTTGCATGAAACCTTCACCGGCAGTAAGATTATAAAGATTTTTAATCTGCAGGCATTTGAAAAAAATCGGTTCAAAGAGAAAACCCGGGAGCTTTTCAGATTTGAAATGAAAAAAGTCATTGCCAAGGCCCTTTCTTCTCCTGTCATGGAGTTTTTAGGCGGATTCGGCATTGCATTTATTATCTGGTTTGGCGGTCTTCGGGTTATTAACGGGATATCAACACCGGGAACCTTTTTATCGTTCCTGACTGCTGTAATGATGCTCTATGATCCAGTAAAAAAATTGTCCGGGCTCAACAACACAATCCAGGAAGGAGTGGCATCAGCCGCAAGAATATTTGATGTTCTGGAAGAAGAGTCCGGAATTTTAGAAAAACAAAATCCTGAGGTTCTTAAAGGAAGCTCTTTTAATGTTGAGTTCGATCATGTCGATTTCTCCTATGATAAAAACGAGGCACCTGCCCTAAATGATGTCAATTTAAAGGTGGCGCCAGGAGAAGTCCTGGCCCTTGTGGGGATGAGCGGGGGAGGAAAAACCAGCCTTGTCAATCTTGTGCCCAGGCTGTATGATGCCACTGAGGGCGCTGTATTGGTCGGGGGGAAAAATATAAAAGATCTTTCAATCAAATCCTTGCGGGATCATATCTCCATCGTGACCCAGGAACCCATCCTTTTTAACGAGTCTGTGAAAGACAATATACGATACGGTAAAATGGAGGCTACGGACCTTGAGATAGAAAATGCAGCCAGGGCAGCCTATGCCTATGATTTTATACAAGGGTTTCCAAAAGGATTTGATACTATTATCGGTGAACTTGGTTCAAGACTTTCCGGCGGAGAAAAACAGCGGCTCTGTATTGCAAGGGCTCTGATTAAGGATGCACCGATTCTTATTCTGGATGAAGCAACTTCTGCATTGGATTCGCAAGCCGAAAGGGTGGTACAAAAGGCTTTGGAAAATCTGATGAAAGGCAGAACATCCTTTGTGATCGCTCACAGGCTATCCACAATTGATTATGCCTCAAGGATTATTTTGCTGAAAAATGGGTCCATAAAAGAGCAGGGAACCCATGATGAGCTGATGGCCCTGAAGGGAGAATATTATAAACTTCAGGCCATGCAGGTTGCTAAAAGATTGAATAATTAAAGGAGAAAATAATGGCAGTTTCCCAGGAATTATTAGAAATACTGGTTTGCCCTAAATGTAAGGGTGAGATTTATTTGAATGACAAAAAAGACGGGCTTATATGCGACGCATGTGCCCTTTTATATGAAATAAAAGAAGATATCCCCATCATGCTGATTGATGAAGCAAGGCCGCTGTAATCCATGAGCATTCCAAAAGATTCGGATCCTGCAAAACTGGTTGTGGGCTGTATTATGCATGATAAGGCCTGCATTGAAAAGCTCTTTTCTCTGCTGGAAGAGACGTTCGGCCCTGTAGACATGATCAGCCGCTGGCTTGGTTTTGCTTTTACCGACTATTATTACAAAGAGATGGGGTCTCCTTTGTTCCGAAAAGTGTTTGCCTTTAAACATCTGATTGCCCAGGATGAACTGGCCTTGATTAAAGAAAAAACCAATGAACTTGAAATAAAATTTATGACTTCCGGGAAGCGGGCGATCAATATTGATCCCGGATACCTTGTTTCCTCCCGGTTTATTCTGGCCACGGGAAAGGAATATTCTCACAGGATTTATATTGGTCGCAAAATTTATGCAGACTTGACATTGATGTATTCTAAAAAAGAGGGTTTTAAAACCCTGGAGTGGACATATCCGGATTATGCATCACAAAGTATGATTTTGTTTTTATCAAAGATCAGGGATAAATATCTTCTGGATTTAAAGGCCATGCAAAGGAAAATAAAATGATTAAAAGTATGACCGCTTTTTCTCAAGGGTCTAAAACTCACGGTACCATTACGGCGGATGTCACCATTCGTTCCTATAATTCAAGACATCTTGATATCGTTTTTTATTGTCCGGAATCCTGCAAGGTGTTTGAGGAGGATATTAAAAAGATTGTTGGCAAAGTCCATGACAGGGGGAGAATTGAGATTAAATTGTTTGTCCGGGATGATGCAAAAGATCTGGATCAGTTTGAAGTAGATGAGGCAAAGGCAAGTTCCTATTTTCAGGCATTAAAAAAGATAAAACAGGATTTAAACCTGTCCGCCGACATCTGTCTTTCAGATATTTTATCCGCCAGGAATGTGATTATCCCTTCTAAAAAGGAGCAGGATTCAAAAAACCTGTGGGAAGCAATCGGGCCTTGCATAGAGACTGTCAGTATCAATCTGGATCTCATGCGCAAAGAGGAAGGGGGAAATTTATATTCGGATTTAGCGGTAAGAATTGATTATATTGAAAAGAATTTAAAGCAGATTGAAAAAGATGCTATTAAAATTCCATTGATTTATAAACAAAGACTCATGGAGAGAATATCCTATCTAACCTCTGACACAGAAGAGTTGGACCCTGTAAGGATCTCCCAGGAGGCAGCTATTTTGGCAGATAAGAGCGATGTGTCAGAAGAGATTGTTAGACTTTACAGTCATATCAAGCAATTTCGGGATATTTTGGATTCAGATAATTCCCAGGGAAGAAAACTTAATTTTTTAATCCAGGAATTTAACAGGGAATTTAATACTATTGGATCAAAGGCCGGAAATGCATCTCTATCCCATAGGGTGGTTGATCTGAAATCAGAGCTTGAAAAGATCAGAGAACAGGTACAAAATATAGAGTAATTTTTATATATGAGAAGGATAAACTAATGGAACAGCTTCTTTTAACGGTAGGCTTTGGAAACACTGTGGTGGCACAAAAAGTAGTGGCAATTTTATCTCCCAATTCATCACCCATGAAACGGGTCAAGGATGAAGCCCGGGAGGAAAAACGTCTGATTGATGTCACCCACGGCAGAAAAACAAGGGCAATGATCATCATGGAAAGCAATCATGTCATTCTTTCCATGACTCATGCTGAGACCCTTTCCAACAAATTTGAATCCCTGATGAACCAGGAAGAAGAATAATCCCATGACGGGTATGGGAAAGCTGTTTGTGATTTCCGCCCCTTCCGGGGCAGGGAAAACAACATTGGTAAGAAAGGTATTAAGTCGATTCAGAAGCCTTTCTTATTCAGTATCTCACACCACCAGAAGCCCGAGGAAAAATGAACAAAATGGCTTTGATTATTTTTTTATCAGCCTGGAGGAATTTGAAAAAAAAATAAATCTGAATCTATGGCTTGAATGGGCAAAGGTTCATGATAATTATTATGGCACATCCAGACAATTTGTAAGAAACTGCCTTGAAAAAGGCCAAAGTCTTCTTCTGGATATTGATATCCAGGGTGCAAAACAAATTATGGGCTCAGATCTGGACCTGGTTTCCATATTTATTATACCGCCCTCTTTTGAAGTTTTGTCTCAACGGCTTGAAAATAGGGGAACAGATTCCAGAGAAGTGATTGCCAAACGTCTTAAGAATGCAAAACTTGAAATGACCCAAAAAGACCTGTACCAATACGTAGTGGCCAATGATGACCTTGATGAAGCCGTAGAAGAGCTTTGCTCAATTTTTGAAAAAGAGACAGCGCAACCATGAAAGAGAAAAACGATATCCTTTTCGGGTTCCATTCTGTGCTTGAAGCATTAAAAGCACACAAGAGAAAATTTTATAAGATACTGATTTCAAAAAAAAGATCCCCCTCAAGGATGGAAAACGTAGAGACCCTTGCCCGGGAAAGAAATATAAAAATTGAGGCTGTTGATTCTGAACTTCTGGACAGGATGACTGACTTTTCAAATCACCAGGGCATGGTTGCCAAAACATCTTTTTTCCCTGTCAAAAAAGCATCCGAGATTGTAAATTTTGTACAAGAAAGAAAAGTGCCTTGTTTCATCCTGATCCTGGAAAGTATTGAAGACCCCCATAATCTTGGGGCATTAATCAGAACGGCGCTGTGTGCCGGGGTTGATTATATTCTTGTTCCAAAGGACCGGTCTGCCGGGCCTTCTTCGACAGTCTCCAGAAGTTCTGCCGGTGCCATGGAGCATGCGGATATCTACACCATCACCAATACAGCCTCCATTTTAAGATCTTTGAAAGAAAGCGGGGTATGGATATCCGGTCTGGATGCAGACGGCGATACTTCTTTATTTAATGCCGATCTGACGGGGAATATTGCGCTTGTTATCGGCGGTGAGCATAAAGGTATCAGGCCGCTTGTAAAAAAACAGTGTGATTTTTTATTATCTATTCCGAATATTGGCCTGAATATAGGAAAGGTTAATTCCCTGAATGCTTCGGTGGCAGGGGGGATTGCCATGTATGAAGCCCTTCGCCAGCGAAGGTGAACAGGTAACACATGCTAAAGAGTTTTACGGATCATTGCAAAACATATTCTGTACCAGCATTAAAAAATACTATCAGGATTTTTGAGCAGCTTTTATATCCGTTGAAGTGTTTAAAATGCGGTGTCTATATTGATCCTGATACGGTTAAACCCCATACAATGGAAGCCTGTTTTTGTGACCATTGCATGGGGCCTGGATTTCATCCCATTGACACACCTTTCTGCATAAAGTGCGGGATTCAGTTCCATCAGATTACAGTATCAGGCTTTGATGAGAATCATGTGTGTGAAGCCTGTCTGAAAGCACCGTTAAAGCTTGACCGGGTCAGAGCAGCTATAGAGTATAAAGGCATAATAAAAGATGCGATTCCCCTTTTTAAATATCATTCAAAGCTGTCACTTGCAAAGGTATTTGAACACTTATTATTTCAGACATTTTTGTGCCACTATTCAAGATCCCAGATCGATTTGATCCTGCCGGTGCCTTTGCACAAGAAAAAACTGAGGGAACGGGGATTTAATCAGGCATATCTGATGATTCGAAGTTTTATTAAAACTTATCAAAAGAGCTATTAACAGCCGCCTCAATGGGACATTGATATCACTTCACTTGCCAGGGTTAAAAAGACAGAGCCGCAAACAGGATTTGATATTGAACAGAGGAAAAATAATTTAAAAAAAGCATTTCAGGTTGTTAACAAAAAAGCAATTCAGAACAAAAACATTCTTTTAATTGATGATGTTTTTA
>JAGLFI010000052.1 GCA_023144585.1 Desulfobacula sp.
CTTGGATTTATCCATGTCATGATCAAAGAAGATCTTATCAATATGGAATTCATTGAAAAATGGACCAATTCCCCGTTTCTTGTGAGAACAGACAAGGATTGCATGAGCCTGTTGAAGGAGAGTGATCTGAAAGAAAATGGGTCAGATATTAATTTTGTCGCCCATGATCCTGTTTCAGACAGCTTTGTGGTATGGGACACTGAAAACCAGATATATAAAAAAACGGATATAGTGCCTTCAATGGAGGGTGAATTTGATATCACGCTTGCCGATGGTTCAAAAGCAAAAGCTAAGACTGTCTGGACTCTGTATAAAAAAAATGCTGAGGAGTATACTTCGGAGAAAGTGTCTGAAATCACATGGGTCCCCGCAGATAAGATCAGAAAGGCTGCCCGGATGTATGCCAAAAGCAAACCGTCTGCGCTTCACTTGGGGACTGCCCATTGATACCATCCCGTCAACGGTTCCAACATCCCAGGCCATCAACCATCTCTGGTGCCTCACCGGCAATCTTGACAACCCCGGCGGCAATGCCATTGCCCGGTGCCTATGATGTTGTAACCTATCCCTATCACTCGGGCGGCAGCATTTTAAGCCTTCCCCCTGATGTGATTGAAAAACGCATCGGCATGCATGACTATGGTGCGATTAAAGATTTCAGGGCATGGGCACAGCCGGAGAAAGTTCTGGAACAGATTTTTTCAGGCGACCCCTATGAAATTAAAGGTATGTGGATACAGACAGCCAATCCCATTGCCTGCACCGGCATGGAACCCAAAAAATGGCGGGATGCCATTAAAAAGCTTAATTTGACTGTTTGCGTGGATCTTTTCATGACACCAACTGCCATGCTCTGTGATGTAATCCTACCGGCGGCCACCTTTCTTGAAAAAGACTCGTTAAAAGCCTGGTGGGTGCCGTTGCAGGCAATTAAAAAAGTGGTTGAGGTGGAAGACTGCAAATCAGATATTGAGATCAATCTTGAGTTTTGCAAGCGGTTCATGAAAGACTTTCCCTATGACAACGTTCATGAACTGTTTGATACTCTTTTATAATCCGCCGGCATGACCTTATAAAGATCTTTGTGACAAGACCTGGATGATCCCTTCTGCTGGCCATCCCAGTAAGCCCTATTTCAGATATGAAAAAGGCCTGCTCAGAGAAAACAAGCGGCCGGGATTCAGGACACCATCGGGGAAAATCGAACTATATTCCTCCTGGCTTGAAAAATGGGAGCTTGATCCCCTGTCCTATCATGAAGAACCGCCCTACAGCCCGGTCAGCACACCGGATCTGTTTAAGGAATATCCGCTTATTCTCAGTACCGGACGAAGAATGGGGCCTTTTTTTCACTCGGAACACCGGCAGATCCCATGGCTTCGTGAACAACAAAGAGATCCGGTCTTGGAAATTCATCCGGATACAGCCAGAAAGTATGGCATTGCCCACGGAGAAAAAGTCTGTGTGGAAAACTGGCTGGGAAAAATCACGGTAAAAGCCCTTGTCACCCCGGTTATTCATCCGGATATTGTCATGGCTGAACATGGATGGTGGTTTCCGGAGAAACAAGGCAAAGAACCTGAATTGTTCGGTGTCTGGGATGTCAATGTCAACCAGCTTATCCCCATGTCCCATGAAGGAAAAGCAGGATTGGACGCTCCCATAAAAACGATGCTGTGCAAAGTATATAAGGCGAAAGGATAAAAGAAATGTCAGAATATGGAATGCTCATCGATTATGAATATTGTACCGGATGTAAAACGTGTGAAGTGGCCTGTAAACAGGAATACACACGCCCTGCCGGGAAAGTGGGTGGTGTTGAAGTTCTGGAATTCATTCACACACTTCCCAATGACAAATTGTTGATTACCAATATCCCCATTACCAGGGTCTGTGTCTTTTGTGCCGGTCGTGTTAAGCAGGGGCTTGCACCTGCCTGCGTAAAACACTGCATGGCAGATTGCCTGACATTTGGCAAAATCAAAGAGTTACAAAAAATAATCCCGAAAAAAAGAAAAGCCATGCTCTGGACTAAAGGATAATAATAATTATTATTGCAATAGTGCAACCATTTGGTTTAACATATTGATAAATTTCAGATATCATTATGGGGTTAAAAAAATAAAGTATAAAAAAATACTCAGCCCGCTTACCGAGGATACCACCAAAATTATTCTTGAAAGCATATCAGATGGTGTTTTTACAATAGATCACAATTGGGAAATCACCTCTTTTAACCGGGCAGCAGAAGAGATAACCGGCATCTCACGTAAAGATGCCATTGGCCGGCATTGCTGGGAAGTCTTTCGTTCCAATATGTGTGAACAAGACTGTGCACTCAAAAGAACCATGGAAGAAGGTAGGCCTTTTATCAACTCGTCCGGATATATTATTAACAGGGAAAAGAAAAAAATACCCATTACAGCATCCACTTCTCTTTTGATTGATAAAAACGCTGATGTTATCGGTGGAATTGAAACCTTCAGGGATCACTCTCTTGTCGAGCAGCTCCGAAAAGAGCTCTCTACAAAATTCAAAGTGGAAGATATTATCAGCAACAGCGATGCCATGAAGAATATCTTTAATATCCTGCCCCAGGTATCAGACAGTGATTCTTCGGTTCTGCTAGAAGGAGATACAGGCACGGGAAAAGAATTGTTTGCACGGGCCATCCATAACATGAGCCACAGAAAAGACAAACCGTTTATCGCCATAAACTGCGGGGCACTTCCTGACACGCTTCTGGAATCCGAACTGTTTGGATACAAAAAGGGTGCGTTTACCAATGCCATGAAGGACAAACCCGGCCAATTTGCCCTTGCCGACGGCGGCACCATCTTTCTTGATGAAATCGGAGATACAAGCCCGGCTTTTCAGGTTAGCCTTCTTCGGGTTCTTCAGGAGCATGAGTTCACTCCCCTTGGTGCCCTGGCCCAGGAGAAAACCAACATACGCATTATTGCAGCAACCAACAAAAGACTTTCCGACCTTGTCTCCCAAAACCGATTCAGGCAGGATCTCTACTACAGAATTAATGTTATTCGGCTTTCCCTGCCGCCGCTAAGACACAGAATGGAAGATATCCCCCTTCTTGTAGAACGGTTTATCCAGAAATTAAATCTCCGCCAGGAAAAATTCATCCAGGGTATTGACAAAAAAGTTCTTCAGGCATTTATGTCCCATGAGTTTCCAGGCAATATCCGGGAGCTTGAAAATATCATTGAACATGCCTTTGTCCTCTGTTCCGAGGGCTATATAAAACTGAATCACTTGCCCGAATTTTTATCCCTGCCATCCAGTATTAATGGGAAGAAAGATAGTGACCCTGTTAAATCAGCCCAGATCAAACTCATTATTGATGCCCTGGCACGCAATAATTATAACCGCAGTGCTGCTGCTAAAGATCTGGGTATCCATAAAAGCACTCTTTTCAGAAGGATTAAAAAATTGGGGATGGCATTATAAAACCCTCTCCTTTTTTAAAATTGCAACGTTTGCAATGGAAATCGTCTTACTTTTGCAACCTTTTTCATTATCCCGGATAAGCCATTCGGGTTCCTTTTCAACTTAACTGATTAATATTTAAAGATATCTGATAAATTCAACTGAATCTTTCCTTCAGGCACATGCTTTGCAATTATTAGTAAGGTGAAAATAAATGGAGGATATCATTGAAAATAGCCATAACAGTCTGGGGTAACAGGATTTCTCCTGTTTTTGATGCTGCCAGTACACTTTTTGTAGCACACATTGAAAACAGGATGATCATAAAAAAGAGCTATATCTCCTTTAATCCGACACTGCCTTTCGATCTTATAAAGCTGCTAAAAAAAATGCAGGTTTCCGTTCTGATATGCGGAGCCATTTCCACAAAACCTGCGGATTTAATAGTTGAAAATGATATTAAACTCATCTCTTTTGTTACCGGGAATGCATTAAGGCTTCTGAACAATTTCGCCCGTAAACAGACCATTGAAAAAACATTTATGATGCCGGGATGCAGTAAACAATATTGCTGGCGGTACAAGTCGAAAAAACTTCCAATACCGGATTCTTTCTAATCATTGAAAGTCAAATAAATTTTTCTTTACAGCATTGGCAGCAATTGGTAATCAAAGCTATCTATACTGTTTTTTTAATACTTCTAACTTCACCAGGGTAATGCCATGGCTCGAAAACTCACATATAAAGACCAGGAACTCAGAATAAAAGATCTGGAGCTCAAAATAAAAAATCTGAAAAAGCAATATCTAAAAACCGAAGAAGCCAGGCAAGACACTAAGGATGCGGCAAGAAACCATAAAAGATTCTTAAAATTTCTGCCTTACCCTGTCCTTGTCAGAGATGCAAAGGGGCTGATTACCTATCTAAACCCGGCGTTTACCAGAACCTTTGGTTGGGCTTTAAAAGAGTTGAAAGGTAAAAAAGGAAAGCAATATGTCCCCAACTCCCTTAAGGATGAACTGACCGACAGGATTAAAGCCCTGCCAAGTCATCAAAGTGTCCTGCAACTGAGTACCCAAAGACTTACAAAAGATGGCAAAATTTTAGATGTGATGCTCCGGGCCGGTGTGGACAGGGATCAAAATAACAATCCGGAAGGGATGATAATTGTCCTCAGGGATGTGACCATGGAGAAACGGATTCAACGCAACCGCAGCACCATGAATCGCATCAGCCAGATGCTGCCCCAATACCCGGATTTAAGAAAGCTTCTCCTTTATGTGAACACTGAAATCAAAGAACTGCTGGGTACCCAGAGTGCCAATGCAATTTTACTGGATGAGACTCAAAAAGAATTTTATTTTTTAAGTGCTGCCCACGACGATCCTAATACACAGGCACGCATTGAGAAAGCCCGGTTTTCAATTGATGAACTTCTGTCAGGTCAAATGGTGAAGACCGGCAAAGCCATAATTGTTAATAATCTTTCCGATGACCAGAACCAGTATAAATCAAGGGACCGGAAAATCGGGTATAAGGTTAAAAATGTACTTTTGGTTCCCTTAAGGAATAAAGATCGCATTGTTGGCATACTGGCCGCCGATAATAAAAAGACAGGAGATTTTGATGATACTGATCTTGAAATATTGAATAATATTGCAGCTACTGTAGCACTTTCAATTGAAAATGCTCGAGTTTCAAGGGAATTGAGAAAAGCCTATGAAGAACTGAAAAGCCTGAACCATGCAAAAGATAAAATGATCAGCCATTTGTCCCACGAACTGAAAACGCCTGTGGCAATTCTTTTAAGCTCTTTTAAAATCCTTTCAAAAAAATTAACGGATTTTCCTGAAGAAACCTGGCGACCGACCATGGAAAGGATTCAAAGAAACCTGGATAGAATTATCGGAATTGAAGGTGAAGTTTATGATATTGTTGAGAACAAGGAAATCTTTCATCGTAAAATCTTTTCCCTTATCCTGGAACAATGCCAGGATGAGTTCGAAGCCCTTATTGCAGAAGAGACTGGAGAAAAAGGGGTTATTGCCAAAGTAAGGCAGAAAATTGAAACTATTTTCAGCACCCGTGATCCTGTTGTTCAAAATATTTTCCTGCAGCAGTTCGTTGAAAAAAGGATTAAAGCCATTGAGCCTGATACCACCCATAGAAATGTTTCCCTGACCACCCGCCTTCATTCTTCTTCCCCGATTCA
This sequence comes from Desulfobacula sp., assembly GCA_023144585.1. GTDB lineage: Bacteria > Desulfobacterota > Desulfobacteria > Desulfobacterales > Desulfobacteraceae > Desulfobacula. The sequence continues at coordinate 5,657 of JAGLFI010000052.1, forward strand.
GATTCCTGCTGAGCCCTTAAGAAAAACTGTGGATGGACTGATCCGAAATGCCATTGAAAATACACCGGATGGGGGGGAGATAGAGATACGTGTTCATCAAAAAGAAAAAGGTGTGGAATTAGTGATAAAAGATCATGGGATCGGACTTACCAAAGAAGCCCAAAAAAGAATTTTTGAAGGTTTTTTCTCCACCCAGGAAACCATGAATTACTCATCCAAACGCCCCTTTGATTTTAATGCAGGAGGGAAAGGTGCTGATCTTCTGCGAATGAAAATATTTTCTGAAAAATTTAATTTTAAAATCTCAATGACATCAAATCGATGCCGGCGTATTCCCGAAAATAAGGATGCATGTCCTGGTTCAATACAAGAGTGTGAAAAAAATGCCGGGCCTGCATGTGATGGGTACACAATTGTAACCTGCTTTTTTCCTTTTCTTAAAAATATCTGAATCTTTATCACCATATCGCCATGCTTTCGATAAAAACAACTTGCTTTTTGGTCAGTATTATAGGAAATATTATGCTTTAGAAAAATTATAAATACAGGAAATTTTTTATGATCATTGTTATTGATTTCGGTTCACAATTCAATCAGCTTATTGCAAGAAGAGTTAGAGAAAATGACGTATATTGCCAGGTGGAACCGGCCAGTATTTCAATAGACAGATTAAAGGATCTCGATCCGCAGGGAATCATTCTTTCCGGGGGGCCTTCAAGCATATATGAAGACAACAGTCCCCGTATTGATAAATCACTTTTTGATCTTGGTATTCCCATACTAGGCATCTGTTATGGAATGCATTATATGGTAAATATACTTGGTGGAAAAATTAAGAAAACCGCCAAACGCGAGTATGGGTTTGCAACCCTTGACATTAAAGATCCCGAACCTTTATTCAAAAATATGGACACTGGATTTCAATGCTGGATGAGTCATGGCGACTCAGCCATTGAACTGCCTGACGATTTTGTTACTACGGCTTCCACTGATAATACTGCCATTGCGGCCATTGCAAACCATGAAAAAAAACTTTATGGCCTTCAGCTTCATCCCGAGGTCGAACACTCCATAAATGGTTCATTAATGATCCGCCATTTTGTATTTGATGTCTGCAACTGCCAAAAAAACTGGACAATGAAATCATTTTGTGATGGTGCTATTTCACAGATTAAAGAAACTGTTGGTGATAAAAAAGTGATTATGGGGCTTTCAGGAGGTGTGGATTCATCTGTTGCCGCAACCCTTATTCATAAAGCCATCGGCAAAAATTTGTTTTGCATCTTTGTTGACAATGGACTTTTAAGAAAAAATGAAAAAAAGGGCCTTGAAAAAAATCTGATATCCAATCTGGATTTAAATATCAAATTTGTTGATGAAAAAAATAAATTTTTAACTGCATTAAAAGATGTGACTGATCCTGAAAAAAAACGCAAAATCACCGGCAGGCTCTTTATCGAAGTGTTTGAGTCTGAGGCCAATAAAATAGAGGGTGCACAATTTCTTGGACAGGGGACCTTGTATCCAGATATTATTGAATCCAAATCAGCCTTTGGCGGACCCACCTCCATTATCAAATCTCATCATAATGTCGGTGGACTGCCGGAAAAAATGAAACTGAAACTTATTGAACCTTTACAACTTCTTTTCAAGGATGAAGTAAGAAAGCTCGGCGCACAGCTTGGCATCAATGACGATCTAATATGGCGCCAGCCTTTTCCCGGCCCTGGTCTTGCCATCAGGATTATGGGAGCAATAACCTTTGCAAGGCTTGACGTTTTAAGAGAAGCCGATGCTATTTTACTTGAAGAAATCAAAAAAGCCGGACTTTACAGAAAATTATGGCAATCTTTTGCGGTTCTGCTGCCGGTGAAAAGCGTGGGGGTGATGGGAGACAAAAGGACCTTTGCAAATTGTATTGCTATCAGAGCCGTCACCAGCAATGATGCAATGACTGCTGACTGGGCAAA
>JAGLFI010000053.1 GCA_023144585.1 Desulfobacula sp.
AAAAAAATCAAGATTAACTATTTTTTTTGGATGAAGCTTAAAGATCATTAAATCCCGGAAAAACGTTTTCATAATAGCAATGGCGTCATCAATAAGGCCGGGATCCAAGCTTAACTTTTGTGAAAGCATCAATCCTTTTGATATGGTGTGATTTGTGTCTGTCTTAATTATGTCTGCAAGGGTTTTAATCAGCCACTTTCTTTTTTTGATCCAGTCAACGTCTTTTGCTTCATCATCCAGAGTTAAATTCAAATACATCATTGCCTTTTTCAGATCAGAATCAGCAGTTTTCAAAGCAATTAGTGCTATTTGCCTGTCAATTTTGAATTCATTGATCAGATAGTGCTCAATGAATTTATTGGTCAAGGGTCTAAATCTGATTTTTCGGCATCTTGAAATAATGGTTGGAAGAAATAAGGATATCCGAGTGGCAATGAGAATGAAAAATGTTTTCTCCGGGGGTTCTTCAAGCATTTTTAATAATGCGTTCTGAGCCTGGATATTCATCAGGTCTGCATTTAAAATTAATACCATTCTGAACCTGGCTTCATTGGGCTTGGATGAAATTGTCAATCCCATTTCCCGGATCTGGGATATGGAAATTATTTTTTTATTTTTTACAAGGTCGATACACAGAATATCGGGATGAGTATCTGCATCAATTTTGCGGCATGATTTGCAATGATTGCAGGCAAGTTCAGTTCCTTTTAAACAATTACACCCCTTTGCAAAGAAAAATGCCGCTTTTTTTCTTCCTGTATTCTCATTTCCAAAGAAAAGAAGGGCATTTGGAATCTTTTTTGTCTGAATGATATGTGTTAACTCTGATACGGTTTTAGCCTGGTGCTGTAGTTGGTCAAAATCAGACATGGTTTGATCGATCACCATTTGTTAATAGTCTACCCGCTCCTTTAGTTCTTTCCCGCATTTAAAAAATGGGAGCCGTTTGGGAGGAATGGTGACTTTTTGGCCAGTTTTCGGGTTTCGGCCTGTGTAGCTTTTGTACCCTTTTATATGAAAACTGCAAAATCCCCTTATCTCAACCCTCTCTTCTTTTACAAATGAATCGGAAAGTGAGTCAAAAAAGATTTTAATAACCTCTGAAGCTTCAGATTTTGTCAGGCTTGCTCTTTCTTTTAATGTCGATATTAATTCAAGTTTATTCATATTTCCTCTTTCTATATTGATGATGCAATCTTATCAGATTAAAACGACTTTAATTAAAATTTGATAAAAAGTCAAGGGGTTATGCTGAAAAGTCAGGGATTTTTTCAACGTTCTTTTCTGGCACTTCTACCCCGGCATATTGCCCTAAAACATCTATTTTGATAATAACACGCCCTTTACCTTTATATTTTGCAAATTCTCCCTTTACCCCTGCCATAGGACCTTCTAATATAATTACAGGCTCTCCCTTTTTTATGCGGATATTTGCTCCTGTGATCAGATCCATGTTGGCACTGGTCAGGATCTTTAAGGATTCGACCTGTGATTGCGGCACGGGTACAGGGCCTGCTTAATTGCCCAATAGCCTGACAGCTCCAACCGTTTTTAAAATATTTAGCTGGTCACCAGAGTCAAATGTGGATTTTACAAAAATATATCCCGGGAAAAGCGGAGTTTCTATCATGAGGCTTCTATCTTTTCTTTTGCTTTTCTTTTTTATTCTGGGTAAAAACACTTCTATTTTTTTTTTAACAATACTTTTGTAGACGACAAATTCAAAATTGCTTCTCGTCAGAAGAGCAAACCAGTTTGATTTTTTAATCATTTTAGTCCAAGTTCTCCAATTCCATGAAGGTTTATCAGAAATGTAATACTTCGTTCATCATTTGACTCTGCAAAATAAAGATTGAATGTCCAGCAGGATTTTTTAAGAGCAAAACCGGCCGTTGTTTCCACAGTTTCATTTATTTCTAGGTTTTCTTCAATCGAGTAATAAGCGCTTATTTCATCTGTCAGGCTGATATCAATCTTTGAATACAGGGATTTCGATGAGTCGGTCTTATATCGATATTCTGTCCTTAAACTGTCTCCTCGATTGTCTTTGATGGTATTGCCGATATTGAATGTATTAAAGTGATTATCATAGGGAGACCAGGTAAGGTCCATATCAAGGGAAAAAAAATTGTATAAATTCATCTCCATATCAAGAGAAATATCTGAAAACGGTCTTGATTCATTGTCTTTCTCTTTCCTGATGTCATAGCTTTGGTAAAGTTTAATATAAGTAAATTCATGGTAGGTTAGCAGCTCTTTTTCATCAGGGGTTATACTTGATTTTTTGGAAATAAAATAATTGCTGAGAGACCAGGTCAGCAGATTTTTTTCCGGAATGTTGTCCAGAGGACCAAAGGTCGGCAGATCATTTTGAACAACGTTCGGGATAAAATGGTATTCAAGATTCGGGATGATTTCATGTTTGATTTTGTCAACAAATTCAAAATCCGGATTGAAGATTTTAATAAATTTTGTGGACAGTTCCGCATCAATATCAATCATCTGTCTTGTCCTGAGACTATCGGAATTGCCGTTAATATCCGTGAAGTTTTCAGTATAATATATGGTTTCGCGTAAACCAACCGAGGGCTCGAAATTAAAAAAATTGCCAAATTTTATGGGCAGATAGACTTTGGGATAGATATCTGCCCGCTGCCCTCTCACAAGTGTTGCAGTTGTATCTTGCCTGTAAAAGGATCGATATTCGGTATCAAGAGAATAAAAAAATTGTGAAGGACCGATTTGCTGTTTTGCAGCATCAAATTGAATACTTGGAAGTAATTGTAAGGTCGTGTCATCAATATCCTGGCGCCGGGCATGAATATTGTCATACCACAAAGCGTCAATATTGAATGTGTAGCTAGACCATGTTTTATTAATATTCAACTGGTTTCTCCGGGTATTGTCGTCATATTCATCCAGGCTTCTGCCAAATTCTTCTTCAAAATATTTTTTGGTTTCATCATATCCCGTAAATCCATCTCTAAATTCATGAAGATAATCTTCATCACTGGCTACGTCGATATCCAGTTTGGCTGTAAAGCCTTTGGGAAGGTCCTGGTCGTGTTTCATCCTGAACCAGAAGCGGTCAGAGTTGGTTCTTTGAGGGGTGGTGTAAAAACTATAGTTTTTTGTTTTGTCTGTTCCATCATCTATTTTGTCATCTTCAAGAAAATCAAAGAATACAGACCCCTTTGATTTATTATTCAGGATATATCGGTATTCACCGCCCAATTTTGTTCCTCGATTAGACATGTAGTCGGCATAAACCGTTGCATCGGTATTTTTTGAAATAGCGATGAAAAGGGGCTGTTCGTATTCAAATCCCTTTCTATCGGATGATGTGAACCTTGGGATTAAAAGACCTGTCTTGCGTTTGGCCTGGACCGGGAATGCAAGAAAAGGACTGTAAATAACAGGAATTTTTTTGGCCCAAAGAACAGCATGATTTACAGTTCCATACCCCTCAACAGTGACGTTTATATTTTTCCCGGAAATTTTCCAATCGGGAGAGTCGCCTGCGCATGATGTGATGTATCCTTTTTGGGCACTATAAATAAATTTACCGGTTTTTCTAATATTCTCGCCATTAATATAGAAATTGTTTTTCTGGATAAAAATAGTGCCTTTGTTTATAGTACCGATCTGGGTTGTAAGGTTGATATTCATTGCATTGCAGGAGATGGAATCTTCACCGGCTATTAAAAGAACATTGCCCTGTGCAAAAGCATCCTTTGTTTTATTTGAGAATTCAACATAGTCTGCTTCAAGACGGGTTTTTCCTCCGGTGATCACTACATCATTTTGGGCAATATAGAGATCTCTTTTATTATCAAACGTCACTGTCCGCGCAGATATATGCCAGGAAATTTCTTTGGAATTTTGAGATAAAACATCTGCTGTTGCACCCCCCCCGACTGATATGGATATATATAAAAAAGCAAATACTACAAAAATTGGCCAAGACTTTTGCTTTGACAAACAAACCATGTTCTTCCCAGTAAAAAATTGCACAACAGTTAAAATTACTGTATAAAGCCATCTTATATTTTAAAAGTCAAGTTTTGAATGCATGATTACATGGTGCAGCATGGCAGAGGTTAAATAAAAAATGACGTTTTCAATTATAGATTCTATCGGCAATACCCCTCTTGTTGAGATAAAAAAGATGGATCCTGTAAAAGGGGTCAAGATTCTTGCTAAACTTGAATATATGAATCCCGGCGGTTCTGTTAAAGACCGGGCGGCCCTTTATATGATCAACGAAGCGGAAATATCCGGTGAATTGACCAAAGACAAAATTGTTATCGAAGCCACCAGCGGGAACACGGGTATCGGGCTTGCCATGATTTGTGCAGTCAAAGGATACAAGATTGCGCTTACCATGGCAGAAAATGCAAGTGAAGAACGAAAGAGTATTCTGCGCGCCAGGGGTGCCCAGATTATTTTAACCTCCAGGCGTCTGGGGTCTGATGGCGCTATTGAAGAGGCATACAGGCTTGCCAGGGAAAACCCGGATAAATATTTTCTTTGTGACCAGTATAATAATGAAGCCAATTGGAAAGCTCATTATTATACCACAGGACCTGAAATCATTGAGCAGACCAATGGCAAGGTATCTTGTGTTGTAGCAACCATTGGTACGAGCGGAACGCTTATGGGGCTTTCCAGAAAATTAAAAGAGCATAACAAGGATATCCAGATTGTATGTGTCGAACCCTATCTTGGTCATAAGATCCAGGGGCTGAAGAATATGAAGGAATCTTATACCCCTGAGATCATGGAGAAAAGCCGTCTTGATGAAAAAATGAATATCGATGATGATGCGGCTTTTGCTGCTGCCCGCAGTTTAGCTGTAAAAGAAGGGCTCTTTGTGGGGATGAGCAGTGGCGCAGCCATGGTTGCTGCCATTGAGCAGGCCCATAAAATTAAAAAAGGTCTTATCGTGGTTATTTTTCCGGATAGCGGGGAACGATACCTGTCCACTAGCCTTTTTTCTGTAGAAACCCATATTGCCTTGTCGCTTTTTAATACATTTTCAAGGTCTAAAATAAGGTTTGAACTGCTTGAAAAAGAAAAAGTATCTATATACACTTGCGGACCCACTGTACATGAAAGGCTCAATATAGGGCAGTTCAGAAGATATGCATTTACAGACTTACTCGTACGATATATCAAATACCATAATATTGCAGTCAATCATGTGGTCAATATCACAGACTATGATGACAAGACCATTCAGGGGTCACAGAATGCAGGGATGACACTTTCCAAGTTCACACAAACCTATATAGATTTATTTAAGAAAGATCTTTTAAAATTGAATATCCGAAAAGCAGAGGCATATCCAAAAGTCTCAGACCATCTGGATGAAATGGTTGATGTGGCAAAACAGCTGCAATCAAATCAGCATGCCTATGAAAAACTACATTCTCTCTATTTTGATATTGGAAGCCAGCCAGAGTATGGTGATTTTTCGCATACCAATCTGGATAAGATAAAACTCGGGGCAACAGTGGATCTTGACGAGTATGAAAAACATAATCCAAAGGATTTTACATTGCTGAAACGGGTTCGTCTTTCAGAACTCAAAAGAGGCGTGGGTATTAAGACCCAATGGGGTAATGTTCGCCCCTCACTTCATTTGCAGTGTGCGGCCATTGCCATGAAGTTTTTGGGAGAAAATTTTGATATTCAAACCGGCAGCCGGGAGCTTATATTCCCACACCATGAAAACGAAGTTGCCATTGCAAGAGCTGCAAAAGGGGCAACTCTTGCAAGGAACTGGCTGCATTGTGATCCGGTTCGCTATGATGGTTCTTTAGGCACCTTAGATATTGAAAAGCTGACCCTTGAAGATCTTACCCGCCAGGGATGGGAGCTTAAAACCATTCGATTCTGGCTGATTTCCAATCATTATAGAAAAACTTTATTGCTGTCAGAACAATCCCTGAAACAGGCGCAGTATACACTGGATAAAATTAACCGGTGCCTTACCACCTTGACTGTTATTAAAGAAGGAAAGGAGTTTAAAGAGATTGATCAATTAATATATGATATAAAATCGGCTTTTCTTCATTCCATGGAAGATGATTTAAAAATTTCAAGTGTCATCTCTTCTTTGCTGGCAAATGTGAAAACCATCAACAGGCTGATTAGTCAGAACCAAATTGATCCGGATGGTGCCCGGAAAATTATGAATTGTTTTAAGGACATTGATTCAGTTCTTAAAATTTTTAGCTTTGATAAAAAAACGGAATACTCAGATGAAATCCAAGATCTTATAAAGGAACGTGATCGCGCAAGAGACCAAAAAGACTGGGAACTGGCTGATATAATTAGACAGCAGTTAACAACTTTAGGCGTCAGCGTTCATGATAAAAAGGCATAAGTCATGACAAATAAATTTTTATTTTTCCCCTTCACTCATATTACTCAAAACCAGCTAAATACCATTCTATCTTTTTTCCCGTCATTTCAATATTTACCGGGAAGTCGGGATTTTAAGCATGATCAAGCATTGCAGGAATTATGTGAGCTGGGGCAAATTCATCCGGTTTTTTTATCATCCGAGGAATTTGAAACGGTTGAACAAAAAGTTGAACAATATCAGGCGTGGACTCAGATCCATAAGGGAAATGAAGCAAATCTTAAATCACTTTTAAAAGACAGCCCTTATTTTACAAGTGATACAACTATGACAGCCATTAAATCACAGATCAAAGGGTTAAAAGAAGACAAAGCAGATTCAGGCGTTGCTGTATCAACTGAATCAGCCTTGCAGCACAATTTGTTGTTCTTGAAGATAGCACAATTGTGTGATGAGCAAAATGAACGCATTGATCTGGAGTTAAAAGAGCTGGACACAAGTCGGGATAAGCTTATGTCTGCCTTGCGTGGATTAGACAGCCCCATGAGTGATGTCCAGGATAGCAAAATGGATTCCGATAAAGATTTGGGTGCTATGATGACCCGTGAACGGATTTATGCCTGGTCAGGGTGTATGGCGCAAAAAGGGATATTAGAACAAGACAGCCCTTTATTTATTACAACAAGTGAAGCAGTATTTAGTTATCTTGAGTCTATTTGCCAGGATTTGGTAAATGCTCTTGACATTGATAAGATAAAAGTGCATGAAAATAAAACTGAATGGCAGCATCATTTTTGTGACTATTTAATGCGTGCAATTCAAGGCAATGGAACCCGGGAAAATGAACTGCCGAAAGTGAATGACAGGTGTTCTCTTTCAGGCCGGATTAAATTAAATTTTTTTTCCGGGAAAGATATAAATAAGCTCTTTAATTGTTCAGAAAAACAGATACCTGTATGTCTGATCAAATTAAAGTGATAAAAAACTTGATTTTAATTAATACAATGTTATAAAAGTGTTTTTATATAGATTATATTTAAAAAATGAATTGATAATATAATAATATTAATTTTTTAAGGAGGCTATTAAAATGGCATTTACCCCAATTGTTGACTCGGAAAAATGTGTGGGTTGTGAAGAGTGTGTAGACGTATGTCCCGTGGAAGTATTTGAAATGGAAGATGATA
>JAGLFI010000054.1 GCA_023144585.1 Desulfobacula sp.
TTTGATTCGGTAACAGCCTGACGAGTAAAATTTGCATTGGAGCGACAACTTTTAAAAAAAATATGCGAGGATCGAGAGCTGGATGCAAGCTGCCATATTAACAAGAATGGATCATTTTTTCATAATACCTCCAGATGCAAGATGTGGTATGGAGCTCCTTTGATTTTATATCAAAAACATTACTTCTGATAAACTATCGGCCTGAAATTTGACAGAAGGTGTACAATCAAATAACCTCTATCTATCCGATTATTGTATAATTTGAAATATGCTGTTAAGTATTGAGATATATTTAAATACAGGTGAACGATGGATCTTCGGAATTTAAAACTTTTCAGGCACCTTTCAGGGACCTTGCATTTTGCAAGAACCAGCAAGGCCTGTTATATTACACCGTCGGCATTGACAAGGGTGATCCAGCGGATTGAAACAGACTTAGGCGAAAAGCTTTTTGTCCGGGATAATCGATCCGTGGAGCTGACTCCGGCAGGAATTGCGTTCAAAAAATATGCTGATGATGTTTTACAGCGATGGGACCGGCTCCATGATGAGCTGTCTTCTGATGAGGTTCTGCAAGGGGAGTTGTCTATTTATTGTTCGGTCACAGCAGCTTACGGCATTCTTCCTGATATGATGGCAAAGTATCGAAAGACCCATCCTGATGTTCGGATACACCTTGAAACCGGTGATGCAGCCAAAGCCTTGATCAAGCTTTCAAACCAGGATGCGGACATTGTCATTGCCGCCCTGCCGGATGCGGCGCCCAAAGATTTTGTTTTTAAAATCGTCTCACAAATGCCTTTGGTCTTTATTGCGCCAAAGCAATATCCTGAGATCGTCATATATACATCTGGGGGGATTGATTGGGAACAGACCCCTTTGATCATCCCGGATCACGGGTTGAGCAGAGATCGCATCGATCGCTGGTTTGCAAAAGAAAATTTTATTCCCAATATATATTCCCAGGTGGCCGGTAATGAGGCCATCATTGTTATGGTCAGTCTTGGCTGCGGCATTGGACTTGTTCCCGGAATGGTGCTGGAAAAAAGTCCTTTTTATAACCGGGTAAAGATTTTGGACAAAACTCCTGAATTGTCACCCTTTATCCTCGGCCTTTGCACCCGGAAAAAAAATCTTGGCAACCCAAGGGTCAATGCATTATGGAGTATTGTAAATGAAAAATAACCAAACAGGCCGTCACCGTTTTCAGCATCGGCTTCATGAAATTATTTTTGAAGCAGATACAAGGGCAGGCAAATTGTTTGATATCATTTTAATTGTTTCCATTGTGTCAAGTGCTCTGGTGGTGATGCTGGACAGCGTGACGGCTTTGCGAAATCTTTATAGTGTTTATTTTTATGGGGAGGCCCTCAATATTGACCCGGGCACTTCGGGCAAGCCAAAGAAAGATAGTTATATTTTTAATGACCATTTTGACGCTGGTGGTTATTTTCGATTCTCTCATGTACGTGATTGAAGGGGCTAAAAACGGATTTACCAGTATTCCCAGAAATATTTACTGGGCCATTGTGACCATGATGCCGATGCTGTCTTCTGCAAGTCCTGTTCGGCACGGCTGAATTCCGATATAAGTTGAGGCATTTTTTAACCATATGACCCAAACTCAAATTCAATCCCTTCCAATTCAAAAGCATGTTCCCGATATCATAAAAGCTCTCAAAATATCAAGGTGTGCTGTAATTCAGGCCCTGCCGGGAGCCGGTAAAACCACCCGAATTCCTCTGGCCCTCCTAGCTGAACCTTGGCTTGTAAATAAAAAAATTATTCTGCTTGAGCCAAGACGGCTGGCAGCCATGTCCTGTGCTGCCCATATGGCAGATCTTTTGAAAGAGAGAGTGGGGCAAACCATTGGGTATCAGATCCGGCTGGACAGGAAGATCGGTCCGGATACCCGTATAGAAGTGATCACCGAAGGAATTTTTACCCGGAGAACTCAGAATGATCCGTCTCTGGAAGATGTCGGGCTTGTAATTTTTGATGAGTTCCATGAGCGACATATTCACAGTGACCTCGGACTTGCCCTCTGCCTGGAGACTTTTGAAGCATTGCGCGATGATTTGTGCATTCTTGTCATGTCTGCCACAATGGATGTTACGGCTGTATCAAATCTCATGGGAAACGCACCAATTATTATTTCAAAAGGGAAAAGCTTTCCTGTGGAAACGATTTATGTGCCTTCTTTAGACAGGAAAAACAGAGTCTTTCCCATTGAAACTGCCTGCGCTTCGGTTATACGACGTGCCCTGTCAGAAACCAGCGGGGATATGCTGGTCTTTTTACCAGGTGTAAAGGAAATTAAAGCCCTATATTCAATTCTTGAAAAAAATCTTGATCCCGCCATCCATGTTTTCCCTTTATATGGGAATCTCTCTCAGAAAGATCAGGCCCGTGCCTTTCACCCTTCAAACCGAAATGAGAGAAAAATAGTCATTGCCACTTCCATTGCAGAGACCTCAATCACCATTGAAGGGGTGAGCGTTGTGATTGATGCAGGTCTCATGCGCGTTCCAATGTTTTCTCCCCAAACAGGGATGAGTCGTCTTGAAACTCTTCGGATTTCAAAAGCCTCTGCTGATCAGAGAAGGGGGCGGTCGGGCCGGACAAAATCCGGGAAGTGTTACCGGTTGTGGTCTGAATATGATCATCAATCGCTGAAAGCCTATACAAAACCCGAGATTTTAAGTATTGATCTGACCGGGGTTGCTTTGGAACTGGCGGCCTGGGGGGGATCAGATCCCGGGCAGTTAAAATGGCTGGACCTGCCGGATGAAAAATCCTTTGAGCAGGCAAAAAATCTTCTTAAAACTCTGGGTGCCCTTGATAGTCAGGGACGCATTACATCTCACGGGAAAAAGATGTCATCTGCCGGCCTGCATCCCAGGCTTGCTCACATGATCATCAAGGCAGATAAAAAAGGTCAGGGTTTTTTAGCCTGCAGGATTGCAGCTTTTCTTAATGAACGCGATTTTATCGAGTTTGATCAAAAAGACTTTGATCCTGATATCCGGCTTCGCCTTGAGATCATTGAAGCAGTTACAAGTAAGAAAAAAAAATGGCAAAAAGAATTCAAGATAAATAGAGGAATCATTCACAGGATTATAGAATCTGAAAAAAAGACAGCAAGATATTTTGGCATAAAGCCGACAAAGACAGATATTGAAAAAGCGGGGGCCCTGCTGGCCCATGCATATCCTGACCGGATTGCAAAAAAAAGGAATCACAGGAATAATACGTTTTTAATGGCTTCGGGAAAGGGAGCGTTTTTTACAGGGATTAATAGTGTTTCTCTAAACAATTATATTGTGGCGGTGCATCTTGACGGGAATCTACAAAATGCAAAAATTTTTCTTGCCGTGCCCTATTCAAAACAGGACTTAGAGATAGATTTTTTTGATCGTTTTAAATCTATTCACACGGTTTTATGGGATAAAAAAATCAATGGAGTCCGGGCAAAAGAAGAAATTTTCTTTGAAAAGCTTGTGATTCAGCAGCGTGCCATATCAGATATTGATCTGGACATGGCCTGCAATATCCTGATCAGGGAAATTAAAAGAAGAGGACTTGCCAGGCTTCCCTGGACCAAAAAGCTGAAGACTTTGAAAGAGCGAGCTGTCTTTCTTAAAAACACCGGTAGATTCCCAAATCTGCCGGATCTATCAGACAAGATTCTTGAAGAGAATATAGTGATTTGGCTGAAACCTTTTTTGACGGGTGTATTTTCTTTAAAACAACTTAAAAAAATAGATCTTGGAGCAGCTTTTCTATCCCTGCTGACCTGGAAAGAGCAGCAGATGATAGACCAAAATGCACCAACCCATATCAAAGTTCCCAGTGGGTCTAAAAAGCCATTAAAGTACAGAAATGAAAATGGTCTTCTTGACTCACCCATCCTTGAAGTCCGGCTGCAGGAAATGTTTGGCCTGAGCGCAACTCCGAAAATTGCAGGTCTAAGTATTCCGGTTACACTGCATCTTCTGTCACCGGCCGGACGACCGGTTCAGATAACCAAAGATCTTGAAAATTTCTGGAACAACACCTATAAAGATGTAAAAAAAGATCTGATGGGACGGTATCCGAAACATTTCTGGCCCGACAACCCCCTTGGTGCTGAACCAACAAACCGGGTGAAATCAAAGAATCGTTGATTAGAGGTTATTCTGATTCAAAAAAGGTTTAAAAGGGTGTAAATGATTCTGTTAAAAAATCATTGCAGGACAGCTCAACCGGTGTTAACATCCATTGGAAACAGCAGGTGTGTTGCCTGCTATGCCATACCCTAAAGGGCAGAAACTAGTTTAAAGGATATTAAATGAAATATAAAATTTTTGTCGATGGACAGTTTGGAACAACCGGCTTAAAAATACATGAAATGTTATGCAAGAGGGATGAGCTTGAGATTCTAAAAATAGCAGAAAAGGAAAAGAAAAGATCTGAAATCAAACAAGAGTTACTCAATCAGGCAGATTTGGTATTCTTGTGTCTGCCCGATACCGCTTCCAGAGAAACAATGCAATATATCACTGATCACAAAACAAAAGTTATCGATGCCAGCACGGCGCACCGGACAAACAGGGAGTGGACTTACGGCATACCGGAATTAAATCCGCTTCAAAGAGAAAAGATAAAAAACAGCAACAGGGTTTGCGTACCTGGTTGTCATGCAACGGGTTTTATCATGGCGCTGAATCCTTTGATCAAAAACAATATTGTTTCAAAAGAGCAGAAGCTGATCTGTCACTCTATTACCGGGTACAGTGGCGGCGGAAAAGGAATGATCGATGTTTATGAAGATCCCGAAAACTTTGACAAAGTGAACTCCCAAAAACCCTATGCCCTCAATCTTGACCATAAGCACCTGCCGGAAATGCAATATGTTTTAGGCTTGAAAACACCACCGCTATTTACACCAAGCGTTGGAAATTTTAAGCAGGGTATGCTGGTAATATCTTATTTGGTTAAAGACCAGTTGTCAGCAGATGTATCCGGGCAAAAGATTGTGGAGGTATATACAAGGTATTATGAAAACAATACATTCGTCAAAATCATTGAAAACACTGTTGAATACCTTGATGAGGGTTTTTTGGATGCAAAAGCGTGTAATAACACCAATAGAATTGAGATATCACTGTATGAAAACAGAGACTACATAGTGGTAATTTCCTGTTTGGACAATCTTGGGAAGGGTGCTTCGAGCGCAGCTATTCAAAATATGAACCTCATGCTGGGCCTGGATGAAAATCTGGGATTAAAAATATAACAGAAAAAGGCCGACAGGCTGTTACGGAAGGAAAAACGAATATAATGGGCATTAAATTTTGTACTGCCTGCGGGTCGCCAACAGAACTAAAAATCCCTCCCGATGATGATCATGTCCGGTTCGTATGTACACACTGCGGCCTGGTTCATTATAGTAATCCCAAAATGGTAGTGGGATGTATTCCCGAGTTAAACGGACAGATTCTGTTGTGCAAAAGAAATATTGAACCACAAAAAGGCAAATGGACCCTTTCGGCAGGATATCTTGAAAATGGAGAGTCGGTTCAGGACGGCGCCCTGCGTGAGACCAGGGAAGAAACAATGGCGGATGTTCGAATCATTGAACCCTACCGCCTTTTTAATATTGTTTTTGTTGATCAGATTTATTTCATGTTCAGGGCAAATCTTACATCTGATAAATTCGGTCCCACAAATGAAAGTATTGATGTCCGGCTGTTCAACGAAAAAGATATTCCCTGGGATGATATTGCCTTTGAAGTTATCAAACAAACTCTTAAGCATTATTTTAAGGACAGAAAAAAGGGAAAATTTCCATTCAAGATTTTCGATCTTCGCTGATGATTTCATTTGGGCCGGCAGCCATAAAGCGATGTCCGGAAACACAAAAACCAGAATAATACCTAACCCAAGGATTAATACGAACGGGACAACACTTTTTATGATAAAAGAGAGCGGTTCATCAACAATACCCTTGACTGTAAATATATTAAGCCCTACCGGCGGTGTGAGCAATGCGGTTTCAATGAGCATCATCAGTATAACACCAAAAACAATGGTGTCGATCTCCAGAGCAGGCAGCATGGGGGCAATGACAGGAACAGTCAAAACCGTCATAGATCCACCGTCCAGAAACATCCCCAGACAAAGGTAAAGCATAACAATTAGGAGAATAACCCCCCCCCCAAATCGGCAGACCGGAAGAAAAAATGTATTCGGTGAGATTTGCCGGAACCTGTAGAAGCGTTATCACGTTGGACATAACCAGAGCGCCCACCATAATCATGATGATCATTGTTGAAAGGATGCTGCTGTCTATCAGACACTGCACAAAACCCTTCCAATTTATTTTACGAAAAATAAAGGCACAAAAAAGGCTGTAAATCACCAGTATTGCACCGGCTTCAGTCGGCGTGGCAACACCGGTGTATATACTGCCAAGAACAAATATGGGGCCAAGAATGATGATAAAAGATTTTCGCAATGAGACCAGACGCTCGGTCCAGCTGAAAGAGACAGCCTCATATTTATCGCTGACTTTGCAATTGATGATGATATATGCGCTGAACATGACGACCAGCATGATTCCCAGAATAACACCGGCCATGAAAAGGTCTCCGACAGATGTATCGGTCAGGAAACCATAAACAATGAATCCAATGCTGGGCGGAATGATCAATCCCAAATTGCTGCCGCTCACCGTACCGATAACCAGTTTTTTGTCGTAGCCCGTTTCATGGCAACAAGAGTGATAATGGCAGTCACTGCCGTGCTGGATCCAATCATGGCGGCCAGGATTCCGCCGATGATACAGGTGCCCACACCCAGACCACCCGGCATCCAGCCAAGCCATTTGCTGCTCAAATCATATATCTGCTCACCCAGCCCGCTCCGTGATAGAATCAGTCCACCCAGGGTAAACAAAGGGATGGCAAGTAAAATGAAGTTGGTTGCCGTATGCTCCGCCACGATGGGCAGGGTATTTAAGCCACCGATATTCCCATGAAAAAACAGGAGACCGGTAAGGCCTACCAGCCCAAGGGCAAAGGCTATAGGTACTCCCCAAAACAGAAGTGCCAGAGCAAAGACAAGAATGCCCAAAGGCTGGCTGAAAAAATAAACAGCGATTCCCACAGCAGCCGATAGTAAAAAGAAACCAACCATCAAACCCGGAGAAACCGATAAAGCGTCAGATGTTTTTTGAGGATTTTTCTTCATCCAGGAAATTCTGGTCTGAATTTTTCTGATGATTTGAATGACACTCAGGGCCATGCCGCTGGGAATTGCTCAAAAAACAAGCCACATGGGATAACGGAACAGCCCTTCACTCATGGAACGATATTCAACGGCTTTCAGAAAATAGCTGAAACCGTAAATACCCAGGGCGCAGATAAAAATCAGAGATGCTGTGTCAGTGGCCACTCCAATGGCTTGTCTGCTGCGGGCAGGCAGCCGGGTAACAAAGATATCACAGGCAACGTGTTTGTCTGATTTTATACCGTATGGAACAGA
>JAGLFI010000055.1 GCA_023144585.1 Desulfobacula sp.
TTTCAAAGGCATTGATGACACACCCGACTGGCTCTGCAAAACAGGCCACGTGGATATCCAGACCATCCGGAAGGGGAATCAGGCTTTTTTGGGGCAGAATGGCCTGGCTTGCAAATCCTCCGTCGGTATGAAATCCGGTGATTCTCATATCTTCACACAGGTTTTCCCTGTTGGTGTCACAGAACTTACAGATACCGCATCTTTTTCCGGGCCAGACAATGTATCGCTGGCTATTCTGATCCTTGACCACCATTTCATGGCCCAGAACCCTTGGAAAGACAAGATCCCTGTGACCCTGTTCCCACATTTTAGCATCGGTTCGACAGATGGCACAGCAAAGGACGGCTGTTTTTATAAATTCTTTTTCAATTGTATCTGTTTTTTGATCATCAGCTTTGATTTCAAGCTTACCAAGACCTGTTAAAATTAATTTCATTTTTAGATATCCTCTTCAGTAAGAATAAGTTTTCTGATGCATACATTGTTGAAGCCCTGCTCCTTAAGGCGGGATTCATGCTGTCTTACCTGTTCCATCCGGTCCAGGGGAAAGACACTTGCTTTATCAAGCCTGACCAGCAAGTAATTGTCATCCTTGAACCGGATGTAATCCCTACCCGATTTTATAATAATAAGTTCCATTTTATTACACCTTTCTTACGAGATCTGTTTTATTGCACCAGGCTGTGAAGTCTTGCCAATCCTTTTTCAGGGTCTGTGTTCTGGGCTGTCACCCATTTTTCCAAGGTTTGAAAGGCCGTGCCCGATTCCAGGATGCGGGCGGCCTGCTCAATCCCGTCTTCAAGACTGGCTGCCCGGTCAGCTGCAAGGAAGATCAGGCCTGCATTGAGGATTGCAGCATCTTTCCTGGCACTGTTTTCCTGATTGTTTAAAAGAGCGGCAAACCGTTTTGATTCTGTTTTGATATCCTTTTCAGGGGAAAGATCATGGCAGTCCTTTGCTGCAAGGCCAAGTTGTTTCGGGTCAATGGTAAATTCATTGATTCCATCTTTTTCAGAGATTTGGGCACAATGGGTGATCCCGCAGACCGAGGCTTCATCCATACCTTTGTCAGAAGTATCAATAGTCCCGTGCAGGACAATGGCACTCTTATAGCCGATTTCTTTCATGACATCTGCCACCGGTCTGATCATTTCCCTTGCATATACACCCCGGACCCCGATGGAAGGAAGAGCCGGGTTTGCAAGGGATGCTGCAATATTAAGGGTTGATCCGAAATGAATTTGAGAGAGGATTCTGCCAAGGGCTTTGGGGTGGATAAGGGGACTCATGCCGTTGAACAGGCCAAGCCCTGCGGTTTCAATACTTTTTACAACAATATCGGCTGTACATTCCACATCAACGCCCAGGGCTTCTGCCATGTCCACGGTTCCACAGGCAGATGTAATGGCCCGGGCTCCGTGTCTTGCCATGGGGATGCCGCCGGCAGCAGCAATAATGGAGGCGGCCGTACTGATGTTGAAGGTTTTAAAGGTGTCCATGCCGGTGCCGCTGTTGTCAACGGTTTTAATCCCATGGTTTATGTCTACCTTGGTGGTATCAATATCATAGATGGCTTGCCAGGATCCTGCAACTTCTTCTTTTGTTTCGCCCTTGGATGTCAGGGCTGCCAGGAAGGCACCCTGCTGCATGTCGGTGACGTCATTGTTTAAAATAGAGACAAAAGCCTGCGTTGTTTCACTTCTGGTGAGATTTTTTTTCTGGATGAGACGGGTGATAATGGTGCCGAATTTCCGGTTCAATGTCTGGGACATAAAATATCTCCTGAATAGTTTTATTCAACAGGATTTTATTTCAGCAATGAATCCTTTGGTTCAATAGGAAGGCAGGCTTTCCGACTTATGGATCATCCTAGTAACTGCGTCTTCCCCTTTTTACAAAGAGTGACATATTACAGTTTTCGTCCCCGATCACGGCAATGGCTGACATGTGACGGACCTGCACCGTCTTTCCTTTTATCCCGGGATTTAAATTATGACCAATCCCAGGCACCTTTATGTCTGGAAAGATTATATACTCCTTGAATCTTCATTTTGTCAATAGCCATTGTTTTTCTGCCGTCTGGAAGCAATTAAGTGAAAATTGTCAGACAGGCACCGGACAGTGCCAGAACTATGGCTATACTTTTATTTGTTGTTATTTTTTCTTTCAGGAAAATAGTGGCCAGAATAAAGATAAAAATCGTGGACATCTGGTTCAGTATAGCTGCCCGGGATGCTGTTGTATATTTCATCCCTGCCATCCAGCAGAGCAGTGCCAGATAATTTCCCGTAACAGATGCGGGAAGAGCAATCAGCCATGCCTTTGAAAATTTGAGTTCATTGAAATATCGTTTGCGTTTGGGGTGGCATAATACAATGATAAACAGGGATATGGTTCCTGCTGCTAACCTGACAAGCGTTGCCCAGAAGACATCCGTATATTCCAGTAATTCTTTGATGATGACAATACCGATGGCCATAAAGATTATGGAAAGACAGCCAATCATAATGCTGGATAATAGAGGGCTGTTTTCAGGACTTTTTTTATCAGGCGGACTTTTTTTTCTCATGGAGCCCACAACAACAGCTGAAAGTATCAGAATACCGCCGATAATAGCGCCTGTATTTAAGTTTTCTCCCAGAAAAATAAATGAAAAAAAGATTACACTGGGAAGATAGAGGCATTCTACAATAGCGAAAAGACCAGCGTTAAGCCGGTTTAGAGACATGAAAAAGAACAGATCTGCCAATGTGATTCCCAGAAAGCCTGATAAAGCCAGCAGCAGCCAGTCATTGATGGGTTTGTCCGGGAAAAAAGGGATATTTAAAATCAGCATGGTCAGGGATATCAGAATCAATGCCACAAAATTTTTGTAAATATTGAGTGAAACAGGAGAAAATACTTCTCCGCTCTTTTTAAACAGGATCACGGCACTGGCCCAGAAAAATGCCGAAGTCAGTGCAAATATGGAACCCAGCATAGTGACTAATCCTGATTTTTATGCATGTCAGTAATATAGGGCTCGATCATCTTCAACTCGTTAGGTCTGATGGACCGCCAGGATATGGAATAAAGCGTTTCGTCGGCCAGTTGCCGATCAGGATTCAGCATAGCCACCTTGATCTTGCCATCCAGCTCTATCCAAAGCGTTTTATTAATATCCAGATCATACTCTTTTGATATTTTCTGGGCAAAATTATGGATATAGTTTCTTATGGATATATTTATGGTCGCCGGGGCTTTCACATTTTTAAGAATGACAGCGAAAGGAATGAGGTAACTGAGCCCTGTCTTCTCTGTTTCCAGTTTAACAATTCTCACCCGGTATGATCCCGGCCACCAGGAAATGGGTTTTTCTCCTGAAATGCTTTTACCATCCCATTCATAAATAAAATCATGTAGAATCATTTTGTGTTCCTTGATCTGTAGGGGTTTTTATTGCCATACGACAGGCATGGGCAAAGTCTTCGGGATAACATCCGCTGATCCATCGTAACTGGGCTTCGGAAAAAGTGCCCGGTGCATAGGGCAGCCTTGGGATGAATGAATATAACAGGCGTTGGTCTGTATTGGTTGAATCAAACCGCTTTGAGAACTCAATGGAAGTTACTAAATCTGCTCCAAGGTATTCAAGAATTTTTACAGCGGTAAGTACCCCCCTGTCCAGGGATTGCCGCATTCTCATATCTGTTTCTATTATATTGCCGCAGTTGGTTTTGGGCATAAGCTGCAGTTCCCATTCTGAAATTTGTGCCTTGGGTACAAATAAAATGATCTGATCATCTTCCATCAGGATCAAGGATGATTCGCCGATCTTGTTTTCATCGGTTCTGGTATTATTTTTAATAGCAGCCAGATAGTTTTCAAAAAAGCTTTTATTTGTTGCTTTTCTGTATTGTTTTATAAAATCATTGATTAGATCGCCACAGGAAAAGGAAGGTATTTTTTGGCCTGAACAGGTTTGAACAATTTTTGGGATCATGGCATTCTGCTGGTGGATCATTTGATGGGAAGCATGAAGCCTGTGTCCGGACTGGGCATATCCAAATCCAAAGTTCCACCCCCACAGGGTAGTGTCAAATTCCAGGGAAGGGCAGGGATCTCGTTGAAGTTTTGTCAATATTTTATCCCTGAGATTTTCAAGCTCATTTTGGGTCAAACACTGTCTTTTGTCAGGCAGGAAAATGCCAAGCCCCGCAGCAAGTCGTACAAATGTACGCTGGTAGTATAAATGACGGATGCCTTTCATGTCGTCAAGACAAAGGTCACGGGTACTGTACCGAATGGCATCATTTGCCATGTTGGATGCAAAATGTCCCCAGGGGATATAGGAATTTCGTCTTAAATATTCAAATACATGGGTATTCTTATCTTCAGAAAAATATTCCCCGGTGATTTCATTGCGCCCCTGAACGCCGGGTTTCAACACCAGGGTATTTTTATAAATATCGGGAAGATGCCTGTTATTTACAAGCACTTCAAAAAGCTCATGGTCATAAATGTCCGGGACAACCTTGTTTTGCCGGTTCTTTTTATATCCAATTCCCACGGGGGTTTGGTTTTCAGGATCAAAAAGAATCTCGCATGATTTTTTGGCCAGAAGTATCAACTCTTCCGGATCAGTAGAGGCCTGGGCAAGTGCAATGAGCAACGGATGCGGCAGAATATTTAGAAGGGCTGTTTTATCTTCAATCCCTATATTTTTATTTTTTTTTAATAGGTCAAAGTTTTGAAGCAAAGAGCAGGGTTCAGGCTTTGAAATACGGATTGTTTCAGGATGAGCAGCCTTGATATCAGCCCATGCAGAGTTAATGTAAGTTGTGCCCCTGAAAGGAAACGGATTGGCGATTTCATAGATGATGTCTGCATTGGGTTCATAAAGATCATCTCCAGGGAAATTAGCAGTGTTGTCGATTATAGTGCCGTCCTCAAGCTGCCCAAGAGGTGCAAAATAGTCATTTTTTCTTAAATTTTTTACTTCAAAACAAGGCTTGTGGACACCCACGATAAACCGGGCATCTTTTCCCACACAGGTTCTTAAGTCCGTCACAATTCAGGTGCTCCCGACGGGATCAGGCAGACAAATGTAAACGTTTCATCAGATGTGTTTCTGAACTGGTGCTCAATATTTGCCGGAACAAATATGGCCGATCCCTCTGAAACCGGATACCATTTATCCTCTATAAATACCTCTCCTAAGCCTGCGTGGACAAAAACTTCATGCTCCCAGTCATGGGTGTGCCTGGGGGTATATCCATCTTTATCCATTTCAAACAGTCTCATGCAAAAGTTTTTTGCCCCGTCTTTCTTTCCGACCATCACCCTGCCGGCTACGTTTTTAACCATCTCATTGTCCATGACAATCGGCAGTACATCTTTATAATTAACCACTTTCATTTATGTTTTTCCCTTTACCTCGTGTCGTAATTCAAGTATTTTTTTAAACTAAATATGTATAAAACAAATATGCTACAAATGATAGATTTGTCAATGGAATTGGATATCGTTTCCAGGACAATTGCATGAAAAATAAAAAATACCGGTTTTAAAATGATAACGTTGCTTTAACCCAGTGGACCAAGCTCGTCTATGTTTCACAATAGAGGATATTGTTTAAATAATAGTATCATATGCCCTCTGCTTTATTTTCTTCATCTCTTAAGACCCTTCTTAAAACTTTTCCAACATTAGATATTGGTATTTCATCCCTGAATTCAATTAGTTTAGGTCGTTTATATTCGGTCATTTTTTCTTTGCAGCAATCATTGATTTCCTCGATTGTCATTTTTTCTTTTTTTTTGAGCTGAATAAAAGCCTTGACCTTTTCTCCGCTTTTCTCATCTGGAATCCCAATAACCGCTACAAGCTCAACCTTAGGGTGGGTATAGAGAATATCTTCAATTTCTCTTGGATAAACATTGAATCCCCCAACTATGATCATGTCCTTTTTGCGATCCGTGATGGTAATATATCCGTTTTCATCAATCTTTCCGATATCACCGATGAGAAAATACCGGTTCCCGTCAAGCTGAACAAACACCTCATCATTGGCCTCCGGTCTTTTCCAATACCCTTTCATCACCTGGGGACCGCAGGCCGCTATTTCACCATTCTCACCCAAAGGCATTTCTTTTGTCGGAGTTTCAAAATCCACGATTTTTATATCTGTGTCTATCAGAGGGAATCCAATGGAACCCAATTTTCTAGTTTTCCTGAATGTAGGATTGACAGTGAGAGTAGGTGCGGTTTCAGTAAGCCCATATCCTTCAAAAATAATGGAGCCTGTTTTTTCTTCAAACTGTTTGCAGACCTCAGGCGGAAGAGGTGCTCCTCCTGAAAAACATCCCATAAAAGAAGAAAGATCATACTGATCTAAAAGCGCATGATTTGCAAAGGCAACAAAAATAGTAGGAACTCCTGCCATAAATGTGGGACGATACTTTTGGACTGCCTTTAACACCTCTGTAAAAGGTGGATTGCCAGCTCTCGGATCGGGAATACAGATAAGTTTATTGGCGCCCATACATGCCATCAGAAGAACGTTACAAAGTCCAAAGCAATGATACCAGGGGAGTACACCCATGAGTGTATGATACCCTCCTGAATACATCTTTTCAGGAGGTTTGTCTTCCCCATGAACAAATCTGGCCCATTCATGTAATGCCAGACAGTTATAGGTAATATTTGTATGAGATAGCTCAGCACCTTTTGGAACACCGGTTGTGCCGCCTGTATAGAGCATAAGACCTGTGTCCTGTTCAGGATTTATAGTAACGGACAATGGATCAGATGATGCCTTTGATAGAACATCATCATACATAATGTGGCCTGGCTCATGTTTGGCTGCCTTGGGAATCTTTCCGAGAAGTCCACCCAGTAGAGCTTTGATTTTGGGTAAATAAGATTTGATATTGCAGATAATCACTGTATCAACATTTGTACCCTCAATGGCTTTTACAGTATTGGGATAAAATTGGGGATGATCCATGCAAAAAACCATTTTTGATTCTGAATTTTTAAGCTGAAACTGCAATTCAGAAGATGTATAGACAGGGTTGCATGTAACAGCCACAGCACCTGCTTTTAAAATTCCAAACAGTATTTCCGGGAACTGGGGCAGGTTGGGAAGAAATATGGCAATTTTATCATCTTTCCCAATGCCTTTGTCTGCCAGAAAATTTGCAATTTTATCAGCTGCTTCTTTAACCTGGGCATAGGTTCTGGTGGCACCATTGAAAATTGTAAAAACATTGTCAGGATAATCTTTTGCAGAGTCATCAAGAAGTTTAAACAGAGGGAATTTATAATCGCTGATTGTGTGTGGCACACCTTCCGGCCAAAACGGGGTTTTCCAGACTTGATCCTTCATGCTTCTTCCTCCTATTAATTTTCATTAAAATTTACAGGATGTGCTCAGGATGTGTGCAGGATATGCAATTGAACAGGGAATAATCAAATAGTTCCTTATTGGGTATCAAAAAAA
>JAGLFI010000056.1 GCA_023144585.1 Desulfobacula sp.
AATGAATGGAGAATAACAAACCGGAATTAAGAGCAAAGGGAGATCTACGTCTTGAAACTATCCCACAGCCTTTTTTTCTGGCAAAAAATAAATTTAGAAAATATAGAAACGGTTTTTCTCAAAACTATTTTTGAAAAAAATTCATAGTTTCTGCAAGAGGCTCGCTTTACTATTCTTAATTATTGCCGGAATCTTAAGTAACCTTGAAGGGTTTGCAGATACACGGCGACATGGTGTTCTGTTTTACATCATGGTTTTCCTGCTGACTTTTTCTGGAATGGTTGTTGGGGCAGTGATGCCCCTGTTTTTCAAAATTATGAATTTTCAAGTCAGGGCCATTTCCCTTGAAACCGGCTTGAGAAATGCATCTCTGTCCATGACTATTGCCCTGCTAATTCAAGATTCCATGGGTGATTTCCACTCTTCAATGTTCTGGGTATCCGGAATGTTCGGATTATCGATGTATGTGGCCGGTCTGATAGCTATTAAAATTTATCCACGAATTCTTCCCATTGAATAGGATCTTGATGAAGGATTACTGTAAAATGTAGCAATCTATGAATTGTTTGAGATTTTGAATGTTGCAGCCTTAAAATTTTTTAAAAGATAAAACAACGAATTTATAAAATTAATAAATAAAACAGTATATTGAGAGCAATGCCAGATATGCCTGAACCCGTCAACGGTTACGTTCGTAAATCTAAGCAATTTATGGTTGACTTTGGGCGCTTGAACCATCTATAGATAAAGATTATTATTTTTCGGATTAAATTTGGAGGAAATGGATGAAAATACTTAAAATAGATCACTTTGGCATTGCCGTCTCGAGCATTGATGAAAAGAAGAATTTCTGGATAGATGCTTTGGGCTTGCAATTGGAGGGGACAGAAACAGTTGAAGAACAAAAAGTGACGACGGCTTTTTTGCCGGTGGGTGAAAGTGAAGTGGAGCTGTTGGAATCCACATCTAAGGATGGCCCCATTGCCAAATATATTGAAAAGAGAGGCGAAGGGATTCAGCATGTGGCTTTTCGGGTTGAGAATATAGAAAAAGCCCTTGCAGAACTCAAAGAAAAAGGGATCCAACTCATAGATCAAACCCCTCGTAAAGGTGCAGGTGGAGCTAAAATTGCATTTTTACACCCCAAAGCCACATCAGGAGTTCTCGTAGAGTTATGTGAGAGATAATTTTTATTGTAAATTCTTTTAGACCGGAGGATAAGTATGTCTCAAATATCTGATCTTAATAAATGGGAAGAACTTGCCGCAAAACAATTGCGAAGAAAAACCCTTGAATCGTTAACAAAAAAAACTCCTGAAGGGATAGATGTTAAACCCTTATATACTGCTAAAGATCTTGAAAATGTTGAATTCATAAATAATTTACCCGGATTCGAGCCCTTTGTCAGAGGACCCATGGCCACCATGTATGCAGGGCGGCCATGGACCATTCGCCAGTATGCCGGGTTTTCAACAGCCAAAGAATCCAATGCTTTTTATCGTAAAAACCTGGAAGGCGGGCAGAAAGGATTGTCGGTGGCTTTTGATCTGGCCACCCACAGGGGATATGATTCCGATCATCCAAGGGTTGCAGGCGATGTTGGAAAGGCAGGGGTTGCCATCGATTCTGTCGAAGATATGAAAATTTTATTTGACAAGATTCCCCTGGATCAGATGTCTGTCTCCATGACCATGAATGGGGCAGTCCTTCCCATCCTTGCCGGATATATTGTTGCCGCCGAAGAACAGGGTGTTAAGCATGAGCAGCTCATGGGAACCATTCAAAATGATATTTTAAAAGAATATTTGACACGGAATACCTATATTTATCCACCAACGCCTTCCATGAGGATTATTTCCGATATCATCGGTTTTTGTACGGATCATATGCCAAAGTTCAATTCCATCAGTATCAGCGGGTATCATATCATGGAGGCCGGAGCGGATTCAGTCCTCCAGGTCGCTTTTACCCTGGCTGACGGTCTTGAGTATGTGAAAGCCGCTCTTGCCACGGGTCTTGATATTGATAAATTTGCCCCAAGATTGTCTTTCTTTTTTGGGATCGGCATGAATTTTTTCATGGATATCGCCATGCTCAGGGCCGCCAGATTCTTGTGGGCAGAGCTCATGGATCAGTTCAACCCGGAAAATCCAAAATCCAAAATGCTTCGGACCCACTGCCAGACTTCAGGCTGGAGTCTGACCCAGCAGGATCCCTATAACAATGTTGTCAGAACAACCCTTGAATGTCTTTCTGCAGTGCTTGGCGGTACCCAAAGTCTTCACACCAATTCTTTTGATGAGGCAGTGGGACTTCCCACAGAATTGTCAGCCAGAATTTCCAGGAACACACAGATTTTGGTCCAGGAAGAATCCCATATCTGTGATGTCGTGGATCCTTTGGGCGGATCATACTATGTTGAATCTTTGACCCAGAATATTATTGATGAAGTCAGGAAAATTCTAGTGGAAATAGAGGGCTTGGGCGGCATGGCCAAAGCCATTGAATCGGGTATGCCGAAAATGAGGATAGAAGAAGTGGCTGCCAGACGTCAGGCCAGAATTGACCAGGGCACGGATGTGATAGTGGGGGTGAATAAGTACAAGATTGAAGATGAAACCCCCATCTCTGTACGTGAAGTATCTGAAGAAGTTCGGGATGAGCAGGTGGCCCGCCTTGTCCGGATTAAAAAGGATCGTGATAACGAGGCGGTTCAAAAGGCCCTGGATGATATTACAAGAGCCTGTGAATCAGAGGACAATCTTCTGGTAGCCTGCCTGCCGGCAGTGAGAGCAAGAACAACTATTGGAGAGATTTGTGATGCCATGGAAAAAGTATTTACACGATTTGTGGCCACCACCCAGTGTATTTCAGGGGTGTATGCACAAGAAAGCACTGATTCAGAGATGATTGAGTCTTTAAGAAAGCGTACCGCAGACTTTGAGAAAAAGACCGGCCGCAGACCCAGGATTTTGCTATCCAAAATGGGACAGGATGGCCATGACCGGGGGGTGAAAGTCATTGCCACGGCTTATGCTGATTTTGGTTTTGATGTGGATTTAGGCCCCATGTTCCAGACCCCTGAGGAAGCAGCCAGAATGGCCATTGAAAATGATGTCCATATTGTCGGGGTATCAAGCCTTGCAGCAGGCCATAAAACTTTGGTGCCAAAGGTCATTGAGGAGTTGAAAAATCAGGGGGCTTCTGATATTAAAGTGGTGGTTGGCGGTATAATTCCTCCAGGGGATTATGATTTTTTGAAAAATGCAGGTGCGGCTGAAATTTTTGGCCCGGGAACAGTGGTAACGGATGCTGCAAACAGGACTCTCAATATTATAGGTGCGTAAAGTTTATGATTCAAACTGACCCTGATAGTTTTGTCCAGGGTATTTTAGACGGTAACCGGCGCATGATCGCCAAGACAATAACATTGATAGAAAGCAGTCTCAAAGAGCATCAACAAACTGCTTTCACGGTCATGGAAAGGATTTTGCCCCATACGGGTAACAGTATCAGGTTAGGCGTTACAGGCGTACCCGGTGTAGGCAAAAGTACCTTTATTGAAAATTTGGGCGTTTTTCTGGCAGACAAAGGTCATAAGGTGGCTGTTCTTACCGTGGATCCTACAAGTCAGAGGAGCGGCGGGTCTATCCTGGGAGACAAAACAAGGATGGAAAAGCTGTCTGCCCATGAAAATGCCTTTATCCGGCCCTCCCCTGCAGGAGAAATCTTAGGCGGGGTTGCCGCTAAAACCCGTGAAATCATGTTGACCTGTGAAGCAGCCAGGTTTGATGTGATCCTTGTGGAAACCGTAGGCGTTGGGCAGTCTGAAACCAGCGTGGCCTCCATGGTGGATTTTTTTTTGGTATTGATGATTGCAGGGGCAGGTGATGAGCTACAGGGGATTAAAAAAGGGATATTGGAACTGGCTGACGGCATTGCCATTAACAAGGCAGACGGAGATAACCTTACTGCAGTTGAAAAAGCAAAAGGGGATCTTGAAATAGCCATGCACCTGATCCGCCCCGAGTCTTCAAACTGGTCCACACCTGTTTTGGCCTGCTCATCCATTGCTGAGGGCGGCACAAAAAATGTCTGGGAGACCGTTCTTGATCATCATAAGAAATTTTCAGCCTCCGGCGAGTTTAAACAAAGACGGAAAAAACAAACTCTGGAGTGGATGTGGACACTTGTTGACGATGGGTTAAAACAGCGGTTTAGAAATAATAAAAAAATTAATGAAGAAATACCGGTTATTTCACAGCAGGTAGAAAATGAGAAAATCTCACCAACAGCTGCTGCTGAAGTGCTTTTGTCATACTTATAAAATATTATTTTAAGGAAGTTCAAATGAAAATACATGAATATCAGGCAAAGGCATTATTTCGGCAATACAATGTTCCTGTTCCTGACGGAAAGCCTGCTTTTTCAGTGGATGATGCAAAAGAGATCGCTGTAGGCTTAAATGGTTTTCCTGTGATGGTTAAAGCCCAGATCCACGCAGGCGGAAGGGGCAAAGGCGGTGGTGTCAAGCTTGCATCATCCATGGAAGAGGTCGAAACTCTGGCGGCTCAGATACTTGGCATGACCCTTGTGACCCATCAAACCGGTCCGGAAGGCAGGATCGTGAAAAAGCTCTTGATTGAAGCCGGACAAAAAATTGAAAAAGAGCTTTATTTAAGTCTTCTTGTAGACCGTGCCACGGCATCTATTGTGATCATGGCAAGCCGGGACGGTGGCATGAATATCGAAGAAGTAGCAGCCAACACCCCGGAAAGAATCATAAAAATTTATGTAGATCCCCTAATGGGAATTCAAGGATATCAGCTCAGACAAGTCGGCTTCGGGCTAGAAATCCCGGGCCCTGCCATGAAACAGTTTTTAGGCCTTTTATCCAACCTGTATAAATTTTTTATTGCCAATGATTGCTCCATGGTTGAAATCAATCCATTGATTTTAACTTCGGATGATGAGGTGCTGGCTCTGGATGCCAAGGTGGATTTTGATTCCAATGCCCTTTACCGTCATAAAGATTTGATGGCATTAAGAGACCTTGATGAAGAAGATTCTCTGGAAGTTGAAGCATTAAAATTTAATTTAAACTATATTAACCTTGACGGCAATGTGGGCAATATTGTCAATGGGGCAGGGCTTGCCATGGCCACCATGGATATCATCAAGAATGCCGGGGCAACTCCGGCCAATTTCATGGATGTGGGTGGCGGAGCCAGTTCCGAACAGGTTGAGAACGCATTCAGGATCATCCTTGCCGATGACAAGGTCAAAGCACTTTTGGTCAATATTTTCGGCGGTATATTGCGATGTGATATCTTTGCCCAGGGCGTTGTGGATGCGGCCAGGAAAACCGGTATCAATATCCCTGTTGTGGTTCGAATGGAAGGCACTAACGTGGATGAAGGAAAGAAAATCCTGGCAGATGCAAAGCTTAATTTAATCAGTGCCGTTGACCTTTCCGATGCCGCACAAAAAATTGCCGCAGCAGTTAAATAGAGGAGATCTAAAGTGAGTATATATGTCAATAAAGACACAAAGCTTCTTGTACAGGGGATTACCGGCAATGAAGGCAGTTTCCATGCAAGAGCATGTATAGAATATGGAACAAAGATTGTAGCGGGCGTAACGCCGGGAAAAGGCGGGCAGAAAATGGATGATGTACCGGTGTTCAACACGGTCAGACAGGCGGTTGAAACAACCGGTGCCACAGCATCCCTTATCTTTGTCCCCCCCCCCTTTGGGGCAGATGCCATTATGGAGGCAGCAGACGCGGGTGTGGATCTCATTGTAACCATTACAGAAGGGATTCCCATCCTGGATATGGTCAAGGTAAAGAATTTTCTTATCGCAAAGAACTGCCGGCTCATCGGACCCAATTGCCCGGGTATTATCACACCGGATGAGTGTAAAATCGGTATTATGCCCGGCAATATCCATAAAAAAGGAAATATAGGTGTAATTTCACGATCAGGAACGCTGACTTATGAGGTGGTTGATCAGCTGACAAAACTGGGAATGGGCCAGTCAACCTGTATTGGTATCGGCGGCGACCCTGTGAACGGGACTAATTTTATAGAGGTACTTGAAGCCTTTCAAAATGATGATGAAACCTCTGGTATTGTCATGGTTGGCGAAATCGGCGGCAGTGCAGAAGAAGAAGCAGCTTGTTTTATTAAAGAAAATTTGACCAAACCGGTTGTTGGCTTTATCGCCGGCCTTACCGCTCCTCCCGGCAGGAGAATGGGGCATGCCGGGGCCATTATATCCGGTTCCAGCGGTACAGGCGCAGCAAAGATTGCAGCATTCAAAGACAATGGGATTCATGTCTGTGAAAATTTAGGTCAAATCGGTCGGATTTGTAAAGAAATATTTTAGCGTAACCTTAAGGGAGGTTAAGAAAATTGGATAGTTATAGTATTGAATCAATTAAAAAAAAGAACAGAATGCCCGCAAGGCTTGATTTTCTCCAAAGCGGGACCGGCCTGATTCTCGGGCTGTTCATGTGGGCACATATGTTTCTTGTGGGCAGTATCATCCTCGGGAAAGGCTCTTTTAATTTTGTGGCAAAAACCATGGAACTTGCCTTTTTGTCAGATACCGGGCATGGCTTTCCCATAGCGGTATTTTTTGCCGTTCTCACCGTATTTACACTTTTTCTCATCCATGCATTGCTGGGGGTTAGAAAATTTCCCATTTCCTGGAAACAGCACAGGATTATCAGAGACCAGATGCAGATGATGAATCATACAGATACCAATTTATGGTATATTCAGGTGATTACAGGGTTTGTCATGTTTTTTGCAGGATCGGTTCATCTTTATATCATGCTGACAAATCCAGGCTCCATTGATCCCTATCTGTCGGCAGACAGAATTGTTTCCGGCAATATGTGGCCCCTTTATCTGATCCTTTTGATCTGTGTTGAGCTTCACGGCACCATCGGCCTTTACAGGCTTTGTATGAAATGGGGATGGTTTGCCGGCAAAGATGCCAGAAAATCAAGAAAAACACTAAAAGCACTTAAAAACAAATTGACCATTTTCTTTATGAGCCTTGGTGTTTTTGCTTTGCTGGTGTTTATTGTGATCGGTATCAACCACAGGGATAAAGTTGGTGAAAGATATAATAAACATGAACCAGCAGTTGAACAGGGCCAGGCTGAAGAACAAGTTCAGGCTGAAGAACAGGTACCGGTAGAAGAACATGTCCAGACCGAAGAACATGTCCAGGCAGATGAAGAGATACCGGCAGAGGGCCATGAACCAGAAGAAGCTCAACCAGCTGACGTAACACATCAATAAGGGGTAAGCTAAATGAAAGTCATATATACGGATTCACTTGTCATTGGCGGCGGGCTGGCAGGACTCA